>JAYUBK010000222.1:0-14317 GCA_043740835.1 Chloroflexota bacterium | reverse complement strand
ATTTGACATTGTTCGCCTCCCGGAGGTTTTGGGTGAAAACCGAGACGGTGGGTCCGTAGTGCACCACCGACTCCTCGATCCCGCGTACGAAGTCGACGACGCCAGGCCGGTTGAGGTCCTCTGCGGTGAGGTCGCCTGAGAGCCCGTGAGTCGCCGCCTTGTAAGTCGCGATCAGTGCGTGCAGACCCGAGGTGGAGATCTGGGGGTTGGTCTTTCCGAGCTTGAACCTTTCCCACTCGGGGTGCCGGAAGCGGCCCCAGCCCCTCGGGTCGCCGGCGAGCTCGAAGATATCGTTCCACCCAATCTTCGCCTCCGGCCAGCCCATCGCCCTGGCCATGATCTGCGGCATCGCGATCACCAGCGGTGACTGCGCAATGCCCGGCAATTGCGCCGGGAGAATGTCCGGCTGACCGGCCTCGACACGGTGTTGGCGCAGGAGGTCGGTCCAGCTGGTGGCGGCGGGCGACCAGACATCCGCGCGGATGCCGTCGGTCAGCGACCCGGTCGCGAGCTGGTTCTCCGCCGTCCCAGAGGCGACACGGTGGACGCTGACATGCACGCAGGCGCCGTCGACGGGGGGGAGTGTGCTCGCCCAGGCTTCTGCCAGGGTGTTCATCACAGCGAACTTCTCCTCCGAGGAGACCACGTTGAGCTCAGTGCAATCGGTCGTCCGGTTGACGATGAAAAGACCACCCACCAGGTCGATCGCGAATAGAGCCGTGATTGCCACGGCGCGGAATCGGTGGCGGGGTGGCGGACGGTTGGTGGTCATCTCTCAGGACTCCTGTGGAGCGCGAGTCTAATCGAGGCCGCGACGGATCTCATCCAACCTCCGCTCCGCCTCCTCGTCGATGGTCGAGAGCTGGATCTCGATGCTCAGTTGGTCGGGCGAGGTGCCCGCCAGTTCGACCGCGCCGGATGCGCGGGCGAAACGGGAGTCGATTCGGTCACGGACCCGGGCGAGGCTCGGAACCTCGCCGGCCGGCGCCAGCTCACCCAGCGAGCCGATCGCCAGGGCCAGCCTCTCCTGCATGCGGGCTGCCTCCAACTCGCTGAGAAGCGTGGTCCTCTCAGTCATCGACCGCTGCAATGCGAGGGCGTTCTGCTCGACCGCCCGTCGTGCCGCGGCGGACACGACCAGGGACCTCTCACGGAGCTCAGCGAGATTTCCCGCCTCCGATTCGAGCGCGGCGAGTCGCCCCGCGAAGGCCCGGGCCGCCTGCTCGAGCGAACCGGCACGATCTTCGTCGCCTGCGGCCCGGGCCGCCATGGCCAACTGCAGCGAGCGCCTGGCGGAGGAGACAAGGCCGGCGGCCGTCTCCCTCGACCGCCCCAACCTGATCTCGAGCTCACGCTGATTTCCGATCACCGCGGCCGCCTGGCGCGTCAACAATTGATGCTGGCGCCGGGCCTCCTCGAGCGCCTGCTCCACCTGCACCCGGGGATCGGCGAGGGCGTCGAGATTGCTGCCAAGCCAGGCCACCAGGTACTTCCAAGCCCTACGGAGCAACACATTCATCTAGATCTCTTCCTCCATTGCGAAGCCGGCCGTCATGCGGCCGAGGTGGTCCGTCTGGATAAGTCCCTGGCGAAGTCCCTCGAGCTCCAACGTCAACTGGTCGATGCGGTCGGCGTCCACCGTCAGCGAGCCGGAATCCGCGAGCGCGGCAAGCTCGGCCAGCCGCGCCACGAGGCCCTCCATGCCGTAGGTGACCGTTTCCATCCGCAGGCGGAGACGTGACTGGGCGTCGAGAAGGTTGCGGCGGGCCTCTGCACGAGTCTCAAGAGCGGCAAGACTCTGGCCGAGGTCGATCCTCTGGCGACTGTCCGCCTTCGCCAGGCGCCTGCGGATCAACTCCCGTTCCTCGCGGAAGCCACCTGCGCCGAGTCGCTCCAGGAGATTTGCCACCGTCGCCGACTGGCGGCCAAGGTCGGTGAGCATCGCCAGGGCGAGCCGTGCCTGGCGGCGCACGTCGGTGGAGCGTTCGGCAAGCACCTCAGCCGGGAGGGAAGCCGCGATTTCTCCGAAAGCGGCCGCGGCCGCATTGCCGCGTTCGAGCAGTCGCGCCTCCGGGGAGCCCGCGACCGGCGGCGCCGGCAGGGGAGCCGGGGCTGCCGCCCGCTCGCGCCTCAGAGCTCCAGTCGTCGCGTTCACCCCGACGACTGCCAGGGCAGCCAGGATGCAGATCACGAGGGGAATCCCGAATACCCATGCCGCGACGCCGACGCCCGCGCCGATCAACAGGTCGAATCGGTCGATGAGCGGCGTTTGCGCAGTCATCAGAAGTTTGAAACCACGTCTGCCAGGACCTTCCCGATCGACGAAGTGTCTGTGGCCTGGTACGCGACGGCCTCGGTCGCACCGGAGATGCGGCGAAGGACACCCATGTCGGCGTCGGTGCCGTAGCCGATCGTGAAGATCCTCACCGCCCCCGATTCGTTACGCGCCATGAGCGCGCTCACGGTTGGATTGAGGTCGCAACAGTTGTCGGTGTCCTGACCGTCGGTCAACAGCAGGACCGCGTTGATCCGGCTCCTGTCGAGGCCCGTGCGCATGAAGTCGGCGCTGGCGCGGGCGGTGCGATAAAGCCCGGTGCCGCCTCCTGCCCGGAGGAGGTTGATAGAGCGTTTGAGCGCGTCTCGGGATTGGGCGAGGCGCGCGATCGGTTCGATCTGCCGGTAGGGCAGGGCGCCATCCAGGTTGCTGGAGAAGATCCAGAGGCCAACCTCGTCCTCTGGCCCAAGCAGGTCGAGGGCATTGGTCGCGGCCGCCTTCACCAAGTCGAGTTTGGAGCCGTCCATGGAACCCGAGACGTCGATGACCACGAGAATTCGGGCCCGTTTGCGAACGGCCGGCCAGGCGGCCTGGATGGCGGCCAGGACGGGGGGCGCGGGTGGCTTGATGACGACCGCGGGCTGGGCCGGAAGGAACCCGGAGGTGGGCGTCATGAAGGGCGGTGCCTGCCCCGTCCCATCGCGGAACCCGGCAGCTTTGAACTGACGCCGGGGTCCGTCGCTCATGAGATGCCGAAGGAAGTCCTCCGCCGCCGCGCGCCGCGCCTCGTCGACCCATGGCGCCTTGAGGACGACGTAAGGATGATCCGCGACGAGTGTCCCCTCCCGCGGGTAGACGGCGACCAGTGGAGTCACCGGCGCGGGTGTCGAGTGGTTGTACGTCCAGACCTGCTGTTCCTCCACCGCTATCGCCGAGACGTAGCTGGGACCGCGTCCGGAGCGGTCGGCCGCCTGCAGATTGGTCAGGAAGGTGGACACGGTCCCGCCGTAGTGGACGACGCTCGATTCGACCCCGGAGACGAACTCCCGGACCTTCGGGTCGGCGACATCCTGTTCAGTGAGATCGGCTGACAGCCCGGTTGCGGCGAAGTACGCGGCGATGAGCGCATGGATGCCGGACGTCGAGCTGTCCGGGCTCGTCTTGCCGAGCTGGAAGCGTCCCCATTCGGGATGCCCGTAACGACCCCAGCCCCCCGGGTCGTGCGCCAGGGATAGGATGTCGCCCCAGCCGAGGGGAGCGTCCGGCCACCCCATGGCCGCTGCCATCGGTCGCGGCATGGCAATCACAAGGGGTGACTGGAGCAGGCTTGGTGAGCTGTCGGGAAGCAGAGTGGAGGCATCGGCCAGCCCACGGTGCTGGCGCAGGAGGACCACCCAGGTCGTCGCGGCAGGGGACCAGACGTCGGGCCTCGGGCCATCCGTCTGCTCATCCCATCCCCGTGCCAGGGCGGCCTCGGCGGTGCCGGACGCGACCTGCCTGACGGCCACTCGGAAGCAACCGGCGGTCGCCCCCGGGGTCGTTGCGTTGTAGTCCTTCGCCGCGGCTGCGAGAAGACTCGACTTCTCCTGCGAAGAGACCACCGTGAGTACCTGGCAGGCCTCGCGAAGGTCCGCCTTCGGGACGGACTGCACCCACCGCACCCCTCCCACCAGTACCAGCAGGATCACGCAAGCCCTGATCAGCCTGTTACGAAAGCGGTAGTTCGTTGCTTTTGCGGTTGCCATTCTTCACCTCAAGGCAGCTCGTCCGGGGTGCGGCTGCTCTGAGGTGAATGGTTCGGCCGGGGCGGCCCCTGGCACATCCCGTAAAAGGACTACCCGGTATTGAATCTGGTGTGGAAACTCTTTCCCGCGCGGGTGGTCGAGTCTTGCGCAGCTGACGGGGTACTGACGTGCGCTCTATCTAGCGGTAGACACCGTTGTGGCCGAGCGAGATCAGGCCGGTGTTCGGGAAGTACGTCAGGCCGTGCGCACCGGCACCGGCGCGGATGACGTCAAGCACCTTGCCCGTGGTCGTGTCGATGACCTCGACTGTCCCCACGTAGCGACCGCTCGTCCAGAGCTGCGAGCCGTCCGGTGAGAGCTGGATCATGTCCGGGCTGCCGCCCACCGGCCACGTCGCCACGACCTTCTCCGCCGCTATGTCGATCACCGAGATGCTGCCGGCGTCGCGGTTGGTGACGTACATCTTGGTGGTGTCGCGAGAGACCTGGAGGCCGTGGGCGCCACGCTGGGTCGAGATGAAGGCGATCTCTTTCATATTTACCGGGTCGACGACGGAGACGCCGTGGCGGCCCTGGTTGGTGATATAGAACTTGGTGCCGTCGGGAGTGAGGCGGACGTCGATCGGAAGCCCGCCGACGTTCAGGCTGCCGGTGATCTCCATCTTGTTGACGTCGATCTTGACGATGATCCCGCTCCACTCCGTCGAGCCGAGCAGGTAGCTGCCGTCCGCAGAGAAGTCGAGGTGGTCGATGCCACGCCAGGGGATGGGCACCGACTTGATGAGCTGCCACGTCACGGGATCGCGGAAGTCGATCCGTGAGAGGCGTTCGACGACGACGATCGCCTTCGTGCCATCCGGTGTGAAGTACAGGTTGTAGGGGAACGGCACGCTGACTGTGCCCGTGACCCTTCCCGTCATGGCGTCGATGACCGTCAGTGAACTGGACCCTTCGTTGTCGACATAAAGCTTGGTGAGGTCATATGACGGCGCGATGTGGTGTGGAATGGCGCCGACCGCGAAGTGGTCTATCACCTTCATCGTGATCGGATCGATGACGTCGACGGTGCCGGCGTTGCTGTTGGGGACGTAGACACGGGGCGCAAGGCCGGCGAGGTGGGCCGGGATGGCGCCCCCGATCGTCGAGGCGTAGACGTTGAACTGAGAGGGGTTGATCTCGCCGGTGATCCGCGTGGACCTGGCGGGTGCCGGAGTCTGCGGGCCCCCCACGTGATCGTCGATGGAGAGGGCGGCGCGTCCAAGCGGCCCCGGTAGCTCCGCGAGAACCGAGCGCGACGGGGCCCCAACGGCCAGCAGCAGGCTGCAGAGTGCAAATAGAGTCGTGGCGCCGAGCACGCCGCGTCGGAATAGGGTCATGCTGCCGGTCGAATTGTATTCGGGAAACACGGCTCCCCGGCCGCCCTTTACGCCGGCGCTCCGCCAACCTTGGGGCCGAAGTCCTCTTCGGCACGGATCAGCGAGTCGATGTAACGGAAGCGGTCGTAACGATGCTGGAGCAGGACCTCCGCCGACATCCTCTTCAACGGCTCGAGATGCCGGAGCAATGCCTTCTCGAGTACGGCGGCCGTGCCGTCGAAGTCGGTGTGGGCGCCACCTCCCGGCTCCTCCACAACCTCTTCCACGACACCCATCGCGAGAACGTCGCGGGACGTGATCTGCAGCTGCTCGGCCGCCTCGACCTTGCGCGTGTTGTCGCGCCAGACAATTGAGGCGCAGGACTCCGGCATGATCACCGAGTAGATCGAGTTCTCGAGCATCACAACCCGGTCCGCGACGGCCATTCCGAGGGCGCCTCCGGACCCACCCTCGCCGATGACCGCGGCCACCACCGGGACGGGAATCGCGAACCATTCCATGATCGCCTGCGCGATCGCACCTGCGATCCCCCGCTCCTCGGCGCCCGCACCGGGGTAGGCGCCGGGGGTGTCGATGAGACAGACGATCGGCAACTTGAATTTGGCGGCCTGGCGTGCCAGCCTCATCGCCTTGCGGTAGCCCTCGGGATGCATCATCCCGAAGTTGCGGCGGACCCGCTCCGGGAAGTTACGGCCCTTCTGCTGGCCGAGGAACATCGTCGCCTGACCATGCCAGCTCCCGACGCCTCCGACCAACGCCGCGTCATCGGCGCCGAGGCGGTCGCCGTGAAGCTCGACGAAGTCGGGCGCCCAACGCCTGATGTAGTCGAGCGCGTAGGGCCGCTCGGGATGCCGGGCGAGCTCGACGACCTGCCAGACCGTCATGGTTCCGGGCTGACGGTTGGGCGCGCTCACGTGTACAGGTCCACGAGGTGGGCCAGCAGCGGCCGCAGCTCGGTCCTGGGGACCACCATGTCGACCTGGCCATGGGCGAGCTGGAAGTCCGCGGTCTGGAAATCGGGGGGCAGGTCCTCGTAGGTCGCCTGTTTGATGACGCGCGGACCGGTGAAGCCGATCTTGGCCTGCGGTTCGGCGATGTTCACGTCTGCCACCATCGCGAGGCTGGCGGCCGTTCCCCCGTAGGTCGGGTCCGTGAGGACGCTGAAAAACGGTAGCCCCGCTGCGTGGAGGCGGCCCGCGGCGGCGTTGATCTTCGCCATCTGCATGAGGGCCAGCACGCCCTCCTGCATCCGAGCGCCGCCCGACGCGACAACGAGGAGATAGGGCAGGCGATCGGCGACCGCGGCCTCCATGCTGCGCGCCAGGCGCTCGCCGGCGACGATGCTCAGAGAGCCGCCCACGAACCGGAAGTCGAACGCCGCCAGCCACACCTCACGCCCGCCGAGCCGGCAGGTCCCGGTGCGGACCGACTCGTTGTATCCGTCGTCGCGACCCTTCTCCAACATCAGCTTGTAGGGCTTGGGGACCTTCCAGTTGAGAAGGTCGTGGGGGCGGACGTCGGACCAGCGCTCGCTGAAGCTCTCACGATCGCCGACGAAGGCGATCCAGGCGTCGGCGCGCATCGGGAAGTGATTGCCGCATTCGCAGACGAAGGCACGCTCGGCGAGCTCCAGCTTGTCGAGGCCGATGCCGCAGCCCGGGCAGTTGCTCGGGAGGGGGATCTCGGGCAGCGCCGAGCCGACGATCGGCACGTCCTTCCAGGGTCGGGTGAGGGTGACAATGGACACGGCTAGATGCTCAGGCCTCCGTCGACGACGAGGGTATGCCCCGTGATGAAACTGCCGGCCGGCGAGCACAGGAAGCCGACGGCGGCGGCGATGTCCTCCGGAGTACCGGCGCGCTTCAACGGTGTGGCCGCGACCAGCGCCGCGACCATCTCCTCCGTCAGGGACCCGCTCGTCAGTTCCGTCGGCACGTAGCCCGGCGCCACGGCGTTGACCGTGATGCCGCGTGAGCCGATCTCCTTGGCGATCGATTTCGTGAAGCCGATGAGGCCGGCCTTGGCTGCGGCGTAGTTGGCCTGGCCGGCATTCCCGGTGATCCCCACGATTGAGGACATGTTGACGATCCGGCCCCAGCGGTTTCGGAGCATGCCGGCGGCGAGGACGGCCTTGGTCGTGTGAAAGGCGCTCGAGAGGTCGGTCCGGATGATGTCGTCCCAGTCCGACGTCTTCATGCGAAGGAGGAGGTTGTCGCGCACGGCGCCCGCATTGTTGATGAGGATGTCGACCTTTCCCTGCTCCCTGAAGAGGTCCTTGATCAGCTTCTCAACCGCCTCGGGCTCGCCGACGTCGCACTGGACTGCGACGCCCCCGATGGCAAGCGCCGTCTCCTCCGCAGCCGCAGCGTCAGAGCGGTAATTCACCACGACCCGGGCGCCCATGCCCGCGAGTGTGATCGAGATCGCCCTGCCGATGCCCTTGCCGCCGCCGGTGACGAGAGCGACGCGGTCCTGCAGCACCTTGTCCGTCACGTTGCAGGCGCCTGGTCGGCAAAGTCGATGAAGAGTTCTTCTGCGTTCCAGGTGTCGACGCCGGGGATGTGCTTCGCCGCCAGGGAGGCGAGCACCCGGCCTGGGCCCAGTTCGACGACTGTCTTCACCTGCATCGCCTGCATCGAAAGCATCGTCCGCGCCCAGTCGACAGGCCGGAGGAGATGGTTGGCCAGCTCACTTCGGAGAGCCTCGATCGTCTGCAGCGCCTCGCCGGTGGCGTTGGCCAGTATTGGGAACGCGGGAACGCTGATCGGGAGCGCGTCGACGAGCTTCTTGAAAGCGGCTCCGGCGCGGTCCATCAGGGGCGAATGCGCGGCGAGGGGGATTGTCAGGATCAGGGCCCGGCGGGCGCCCATCGCGAGCGCGAGACGTTCGGCTTCCGCGACCGCCGGCATCTCGCCCGAGAGGACGAACTGCACGTCGGCATTGCGGTTGGCCATGTAGAGCTTCCCCAGCTTGCCGGCCTCGACGCAGATCGTCTCGACGGCGGGTTGCTCGAGGCCGACGATCGCGATCATCCCGCCGGGCCTGTCGACGGCCGCCTGGGACATGATCAGACCGCGTTCGCGGACGAGCAGAAGGGCCGTTTCCCAGGAGATGGCCCCCGCGGCCGCGAGGGCCGTGAATTCGCCGAGCGAGTGGCCGGCCATGACGCGTACGTTTTCAAGTCCATAGGACTCGCGCCACACTTCGTAGGCCGCCCAGCAGACGGTCATGACACAGGGCTGGAGCACTTCGGTGCGATTCAACTCCTCCTCGGGGCCTTCGAAGCAAAGGCGCCGGACGGGCATGTCGAGGATCTGCTCGGCGCGCTCGAAAGCGGCCCGCGCCGCCGGGTAGCGATCGTGGATCTTCTTGCCCATGCCCGGCTTCTGGACACCCTGGCCCGGGAAGAGCAGGGCGACGGGTCCGCTGAGGTTTACACCCACTCGATGAGGGTGGCCCCCCAGGTCAACCCGGAGCCGAAACCGGCCATCAGCACCTTGCTGCCAGACTTGACACGGCCGGCGCGAATTGCCTCGTCGAGGGCGAGAGGGATCGAAGCGCTCGAGGTGTTGCCGTACTCGTCGATGTTGCAAGCCACCTTATCCATGGGCAGGCCCATGCGGCGGGCGGCGGCGTCGATGATCCGGAAGTTGGCCTGGTGCGGGACCCAGAGGTCGATCTCGTCGATGTCGATCTCGGCCTCCTTGGCGATGGCCACCGCCTGGCGGATGAAGATGTCGACCGCGAACTTGAACACGCCGGGCCCCTCCATCTCGATGAACGGCTGCTCGTCCTTGGCGCAATAGGCGCCCAGTGGCTTGTTGCCGCAGGTGACCTGGTCCCAGCCGCGGCCGTCGCCGCCGAGACACCAGGCTTTGAACCCGCCGCCCCTGGTCGCCGGTCGCACGACGGCCGCGCCGGCTCCGTCGCCGAAGATCACGCTGGTGCCGCGAGTCGTGTAGTCGAGCATCCGTGTCAGGACCTCGGCGCCGATCACGAGCACGTTGTCGGCCCGTTCGGTCGCGATGAAGGCATCGGCGTTGGCAAGCCCGAAGATAAAACTCGAGCAGGCTGCGAGGAGGTCGTACGAATACGCGCCGGGGGCGTCCCACTCGTCCTGCAGGCGGCAGGCGATAGAGGGGAACGGACCATCCGGTGACGAGGTGCCGACGATGATCATGTCGAGGTCCTTGGGCTCGAGCCCGGCCTCTTTGAGCGCCTTCTCCCCCGCGACCCTGGCGAGGTCGAGGGTGCGCGTGCCCGGTTCGGCGATGTGGCGGGTGCGGATGCCGGTGCGTTCGGTGATCCACTGGTCCGACGTCTCGAACATCTTTTCGAGGTCGAAGTTCGTGACCAGGCCCTCGGGAGCCGTGACCCCTGTGCCGAAGATCGCGCTGGGGCGTCCCTTGGGCTTGAACGTGCGCAGCGGGAGGGCGTCGGAGCGGATTCGGGGCTGAACGGTCGAGGCCATGGCTAGGCTCCCAGCCTCTCCGTCTGCCTGGCCTCGAGGAAGACCCAGAGATCGCGAATCTTCTTCATGTTCTCGAGGGTCTCCTCGGGGAGCTCGACGTCGTACTTGTCCTCGACGGCGGCGATCAGCTCGACCAGGTCGAGCGAGTCGGCGGCGAGGTCCTTCGCGAAGCTGACGTCCATCTGCACCCTGTCCGCCTCGACCCCGAGGATCTCGGCGGCGAGGTCCTGCAGGTCCTTGAAGTTGAGCTCAGTCGTCATTTCGTGCGTAAACCTCCGTTCCTTAATTCGGGTCCGGCTTGCGGATGACGAGCGTCGCGTTGTGCCCGCCGAAGCCGAATGAGTTCGAGAGTGCGTACTCCGCGTCCGTCTTCCGCGCCTTGTTGGCCACGTAGTCGAGATCGCACTCGGGGTCCTGGTTGTCGAGGTTTATGGTCGGCGGGAGCATCCCGCGATCCAATGCCAGCACCGTTGCCGCCGCCTCGAGTGCGCCGGCACCGCCGAGAAGGTGCGCATGGACCGACTTGGTCGAGCTCACCGCCAGCTTGTGGGCATGGGCGCCAAAGACCTCCTTGATGGCCTTCGTCTCGGCGATGTCCCCGACCTTCGTCGAGGTGCCATGGGCGTTGATATAGCCGACCTGCTCATTGGCGATGCCAGCCCGGACCAGGGCACGCTTCATTGCTCTGGCAGCGCCGGCGCCCTCGGGGTGGGGCGCGACGTAGTGGTACATGTCGGCGGTGGCGCCGTAGCCGACGATCTCGCCGAGGATCCGCGCCCCCCGTCGGCGAGCGTGCTCGTACTCCTCGAGGACCATCATCACGGAGCCCTCGCCCATCACGAAGCCGTCGCGCCCGATGTCGAACGGCCGACAGGCCTTCTCGGGCTCGTCGTTGCGTTCGCTGACGGCCTTGATCTGGCAGAAGGCTCCCAGCGTGAGGGGCGTGATGGTCGCCTCGGCGCCGCCGGCGATCATCGCGACCGCGTCGCCGCGCTTGATGATCTCCGCCGCCTCGCCGAGCCCATGGGCACTTGACGCGCAGGCGCTCACGACCGAGTAGTTGGGACCGCCGGCCTTGAGATGCATGGCGACGATGCCCGAACCCATGTCGGGGATCATCATCGGCACGGTGAACGGGCTCACGCGCCGGACACCGCGCTCAAGAAGGATGGTCTGGTTCTTCTCGATCTCCTCCATGCCACCGATGGCGGTGGAGACGATGACGCCGACGTCGTCGGGGCCCATCTCCGCCGGCACCAGGCCCGACTGCTCGACCGCCATCTTCGACGCGGCAAGAGCGAATTGGCAGAAACGACCGATGTTACGGGCTGTCTTTCGGTCCATGTAATCGGTGGGATCGAAGTCGCGCACTTCAGCCGCGATCTTGGCGCTGTGCTGCGCCGTGTCAAAGCGGGTGATGGGGCCGACCCCGGAGACGCCCTCGACGAGATTCGACCAGACCGTTTCCGTGTCGTGACCGATGGGGGTTATGAAGCCCATTCCAGTGATAGCGACACGAATCCCATTGCTTGTGCTCATCGTCCAACAGCCTAGCCCCCCGCGATGACACTCACATCTTCACGGAGTGGGAAAAAGTGGCCCGGTCTTTCGACAATGTGTCGAACCGGGTTCAAAGAAGGCGGCGCAGGTCCAGAGCCAGCTGCAGCCGATGGCGCACGAAGGCATCGTCGAGCCCGGTGCCAAGCAACTCGCGGATTTTCTCGAGGCGGTAGAGCACTGTGTGCCGGTGCAGGTGGAGTGCGTCCGCGGCGCCCTTGACGGAACCGGCGCCGAGGTAGGCTTCCAGTGTCGGGAGGAGCGGCGCCGAAGCGTGTGCGTCGGCGTCCAGGAGAGAAGCCAGGTGATGACGCACATAACGCTCGGCGAGGAGTGGGTTCTGCGTCATGGTGAGATAGGGCAGCACCTCCTCGTAGGCGTGGGCACCACCGTCGGGGCGCAGGCGCCGGCCGACATCGATCGCCTGCTGGCCCTCGAGGTAGGAGCGCGAAACCCCGTGGAGGCCCGGATGGAAGCCGCCGACTCCGGCGCGGACGCGTGGCCGCACCCGTGCGAACCGCTTTTCCATCTCCGCCTGGACGCGTTGGATCAGCCCCTCGGCCGTCTCGCCGACCTCCGGCCAGAGAACGAGGAGGGTCGCGGGATCGGGGGCGTGCGTCAGCACCCGTGGCGGCAGTTCGAGTGTCGCCAGAGCCTCGTCCAGCGCCTCCGCTCCGCGCTCATCCTCGCCTTTCCCGACGACGAGCTTCAGCACGATCGCCCGATAGCCGGTGGCCAGTTGGAGGCTCAGGGCCAGAGCCTGGCGCTGGAGGGCGAGCTCGGAGTCGAAGGTGTCGCTGAGGAGTCCGTGAAAGAACCGTGAACGCGCGCGCGTTCCGCGCTGCAGGTGCTGCTCGCGTGCGCCGAGATACGTACGCGTCACCTCGGCAGCGACCTGGTCGAGGGCGGTGAATACGTAGTCCGCGGTGACGACCATGGCCTCCGGCTCGGCGCCGCGCTGCTCTTTCCAGACCGTGAGGATTGCGTTCCAGGCAACCTTGGCGGCGACCCGGTAGGCTCCGAGCACGGGCTCGACGGATTGGCTGCCACGGGCCTGGTGCACCCCGAGTTGGGCCACCCTGCGCAACTCCTCCGCGGTCGGCGCACGGGCCTCCCTGGCGGTCGCCAGGAAAAGATCGATCCCGGCCTCACAGGCGCGGGCGATGGCCGCGGCCGAGGGAGGCGCGCCTGCAGCCGCGTCCCAGCGCACGTCGGTGATCACCGCGCGCGCCATGTGACGGGCGAGGCCGGTCCGCCGGCGCTCGACCTCGGCCATGAGGGCCGCCGGCAAGAGCGGCACATCTTGGGACATCGTGGCCTGCCTGGGCACGTTCGCGAGTCTAGTCCGTACCGAACGATTTGGACCCCATGTCGAAGCAAGACGAACCTGGTCCGGGCACGTCGTTTGGCGCCGTTCTACCGCGAATTCGCCGCCATGAAGTCGAGCATCTGCTTCCAGGCGTCTGCCGATGCCTCCGCGTGCTGCTCCGCGGTACGGTCGAAAAAGCTGTGCGGGGCGCCTTCGTAGGTTTTCGACGTGAAGGGCACCCCGGCTTCCTTGAGTAGGCCTTCGAATTGGCGAAAGTCCTCCTGCGGAGTGTGGTCCTCGCCGGCGAGGAGGAGCAGCAGGGGGGCTTTCATAACGGGGATCTCCGCGGCCAGCGAGGTGGGCTGGCCGCCGTAGAAGCCGATCGACCCGGCCAGTCCGTGGCCCCGGGCGGACTGCCGCCACGACTCGCGGCCGCCGTAGCAGAATCCAACCGCGAAGATCGAGCCCGGGTTACCGCCCTCTTCGGTGCGCAGGTACTCCACGGCGGCGCGGACGTCCGCGGCAACACCGTCGGGGGTGGTCTGGCCCACGTGGGTCTTCCAGTCGAAGCCCTCGTCGCGGCTGCCGTCGCCCGCCGTGCGGCCGAAGTAGTCGAACGCGACGGCGTCGATGCCGGCTTCCGCAAAGCGGACCGTGAGCTCCTTGAAGAATCCGTGCAGGCCGCGGATGTCGGGGAGGATCACGATTCCGCGCCCGCTGGGTTTCTCGGCCCTTGCCGAGTAGGCCATCATCCGGTTGCCGTCGGCGGCGGTCAGATGGAGATCGCCATGGTTGGCGGCGGCGCCGCCAACTGGAGGAAGCGGAGGTCGGGCGTCATCGGAATAGCACATCGCTGGGAGGATAACCTTCCCCCATGGCGGGGGTCAGGTTCGAGCGGGCGGGTGCCATCGGGACGATCATGGTCGACCGTCCCGAGACCAGCAACTCGCTGAACCAGGAGGCCATGACGGCGATCGACGCGGCCCTGGCGGCTGCGCACGGGTCGGACCTTCACGCGGTGTTCATCCGGGGTGGCGGCGAGCGGGCGTTCATTTCCGGCGGCGATCTCAACGAGCTGGAGTCGAACCGCGGCGTGGAGTTCGCCCGTTCGATGGCGCTCTCGATGCGGGCCACCCTCGACCGGATCCCGGCTCTCGAGATGCCGGTCGTCGCCCTGCTCAACGGCCATGCGATCGGCGGCGGCGCCGAGGTCGCGGTTGCCTGCGACTTCAGGGTTGCCGCCGACGACGTCAGGATCGGGTTCACGCAGGCCCGCCTCGGGTTGATGCCGGCCTGGGGAGGCATCGAGAGGCTCACCGCCCTTGTCGGCCGCGGCAAGGCGCTCGCCCTCCTGACCACCGGCCGCACGCTCGCCGCGGCGCAGGCGCGGGAATGGGGCCTTATCGAGGAGGTCGTCCCACGGGCGGAGTTCGAGGCGCGGGCTGCCTCGCTCGCTGCCGAGCTGGCGCTGGTACCGTCGCCGGTGCTGGCCGCGATCAAGCGCGCCGCGGGCGCCGTCCAGCCCTACGCAAGTCCCGACCTCGCCCGGTCGGCGACGGACGAATTCGCGCAGGCCTGGGTCGAC
>JAYUBK010000221.1:0-14357 GCA_043740835.1 Chloroflexota bacterium | reverse complement strand
TCGACTCGGTCATTGCGATTCGATTCTTCATGCGTCTCCTCGGAGCGTCCTACGATGCCGCCTTCGTCCGCTTCATCTACGGGGTCACCCTCCCACTCGTCGCTCCGTTTCGAGGGATCTTGGCCGAGTCCGGGCAGGGCACATCCCTCCTCGAACCGACGGCCATAGTCGCAATCCTCGTCTATGCGCTCATGGCCTGGGCGCTGATCGCCCTCATCAAGATCCTCTCGGCTCCGCGAGGCGAGCGCCCGCTGGCCTGAAGGCCCGACAGGACGGGTGGGCCCGACAGAATGGGTGGCCCACCAGGAGGGTGGAGGAAGGAGGATCGGCTTCGGACCGCTCCTCCTTTTGCGTCCACCAACCCGGCGTCCGCTTTGCGGCCTCCGCCTAGCCGGTGGGGTTTGGAATCGCCGGGCCGGGCACCTGCGGCTGCGGGATCTCCGGCTGGGGGGAGGGAGGGTCGGGGGGCTGCTGGAGTGGAGGATCCGACGGGACCTGGGGTGGCGGGATCGGCGGCGAAGGCTGTTCGATTGTCACGCCTCGACACTAATAGATCTTGCGATCCACAGTTGCGCTATCAGTACTGCGGGATGAGCGCTATCGCGTAATGACCGCGTCTGAGCGGCACCTCATGCGGTAGGCGCATTATCCGCGGTCGTTTACAGCCCTAAACCCTCCCGTGCAGGGTTTCCTCTTTGCTGTCGTTCAACTTGGCGAGGCAGTTCATAAACGCCTTCGCAGGTGCCCTGGGGGGTTGGCGGAGGAAGGTTTTGACCAGGAGGTCCAAGCGAGTTGATCACATTCGTAAGAGGTCTGGCGGCGGCCGTCGCGGTCCTGACAGGCTTGTCTTCCGCGGGGCACGTGAGCCCGCCCAGGCATCCCAGCACCAAGATCGTCTATGTGACACCGATCGAATCGGGTCCCGCCGTTGACGACGGCATCATGACCAGGAATCGGCTCTTCGTGAGCCCTCCCTTGGCGCCGCCCGCGCCGCCGCCCGCCCCTGTCGCGGCCGCCGACCCTGTGCCGGCCGCCGTTGAGTCCGCTCCTGCACCCGCCCCGGCGTGGCACCCCGCACCGCCCGCCCCTGCTCCTGCGCCCGCTCCACCCCCGATCGTCATCGGTTCGACCCAACAGGCCCTGATCAATCAGGACCGGGTCGCTGCCGGCCTCGCCCCGCTCGGTTGGAGCGGCTGCCTGGCCAACATCGCCGCACAGAACGCCCAGCGCATGGTCCTCCAGGGAGCGATCAGTCACGCCGGAGGCGCCCAGGCCGACCTCGGCTGCGGACTCGGCTCCTCGGCGGGCGAAAACGTCGGCTACTGGTCCGGCGGCATCAACGACGGCCAGCTCAACACCATGTTCATGAACTCGCCCGGCCACCGCGCCAACATCATGGGTAACTACCACTACGTCGGCACGGCCTGGGCCGTTGCGCCCAACGGCAACGCCTATGTCGCCGTGGAGTTCAGCTAAACCGAAGGCTTTCACTCTCTTCTGGGGAGGAGTCCGGGCCGTCCGGACTCCTCTCTTTGTTCCCGGCGTTCCAGCACCGGACTGCGGCCATCCTCTACGGGGCCGGGGTTGGCGTGGGATTCCTCAGAATCCAAACTCCTGGCTGACGGTCATAGCCGAGCCATTGGTTGATCTTCAGGATCCCCGAACAACCGTGCTCATTTCGTCAAGACTCCTTCTTTTTTATCCGGTTCTCAGCTTTTCTGGGTATACAGGGGGTAATGCAGAAGCGACTCGGTACGGACTTCGGGCTGACGATCCGGATGTTCTTCACGATGTTCCTCCTCGGTCTTCTCTACCTCGCCTTCATGGCGATCCTCTACAGGGCGGGGGTCGGCTTGGGATTCATCGTCGTCATCGCCGGGATCATGCTGGCCCTCCAGTACTACTTCTCCGATCGCCTGATCCTCCTCTCGATCGGGGCCGTCGAAGTCTCCGAGCAGGAGGCGCCCCAGCTCCACGATATGGTCGGCCGCCTGGCGGCCATGACCGGCATCCCGAAGCCAAAGGTCGCGATCATCCAGACCCAGGTGCCCAATGCGATGGCCACCGGGCGCAGCCCTAAACACTCGCTTGTCGCGGTGACCACCGGCATCCTCGAGCAGCTCGATGCCGAGGAGTTGGAGGCCGTTCTAGCCCACGAGCTCAGCCATGTGATCCATCGCGACATGCGGGTGATGGCGATGGCGGGCTTCTTCGCCACGGTTGCCTCGTTCATCGTCCAGATGGGCTTGTGGGGCGGCCTGGGAGGCGAGGACGAGGACAATCGCGGGAGTTCGTTCATCCCTGTCTTTCTCGCCTCGGCGGCGGTCTGGGCCATCAGCTTTGTCCTCATCCGGTCCCTGAGCCGCTACCGAGAGTACGCGGCAGACCGTGGCTCGGCGATCATCACCGGCCAACCGTCCAAGCTCGCGTCGGCTCTCATCAAGATCTCGGGCCGAATGCAGCGGATACCCGACCAGGACCTCCGCACGGTCCAGGCGGCGTCCGCGCTCATGATCTTCCCGGCCCTCTCCAAGGGCTCGCTGGCGGAGCTCTTCTCCACGCATCCGTCTCTCGAACATCGCCTCGCCAAGCTCCAGGCGATGGAGGCCAAACTCGCCTCGTGAAGGCGTGGCCGATGAGCGCGCCCGCTGAGATGGCAGGCCACTAGGTGGGCATCCTCGATTCGCTCTTCGGGCGCACCTCGCTGCCCAAGTCCAACGAGGATCGGCTCTTCGCGATGAGCACGGCAGCCATCGGCCTCGAGGCGTCAGCCGACATCAGGCCGGCCGGGCGAGTCGGCATCGTCTTCAAGCGCCTTCCAGCCGGGCGCTTCGACCAGCTCAGGTCGGACATCGACGACCTGCTTCGGCTCCAGGGCGGCGAGAGCGGCATCTCCCTCGAGGACCGGGTCGACGACCTTGGCTTCAACTGGCTGATCCTCGGCGGCCCCGACCTTCCTGGAGCGCTGGCGGCCGTCCATTCCGCGGCGACCTCTCTGATCGAGCAGGGGCTGGGTGAAATGCTTCTCGCAGTCGCGTTCCGATTCGAGAGAGCGGGCCGGCCAATCTACTGGATCTACGGTTACAAGCAGGGCACCTTCTACCCGTTCATTCCCGTCGGGGTTCACCAACGGGATAACGCCGAGGAGCTGAGGCTGGCGGCTCTTGCAAAGTCCGAGCTGCCGGTCGAGCCGTCCTTCGAACGCTGGTTTGCGCTCTGGGGAATTCCCGTCTAGGCAGCCGGGCGCAGGATTCTCGTCGCCGCTTCGTCAATGAACATATGAAAAAGACCAGGTACGCCGCATTGATGGTTGCCGGCCTCCTCGCTCTCGGCGGCGTAGGAGCGTTTGCGGCGCACGCGGCAGCGCCGACCCCGGCCGTCCAAGCCGATCCCGCCGAGAAGCCCGATCCCGGAGAGACGGCCGATTTCGCGGAGACGGGCGCCGTCGTTGAGAAACCCGATCCGGGCGACGTCATCGACGTCACCGAGAAGGTCGACGTTCCTGAGAAGGCTGACGGCGTCGAGCAGATCGACACCGCCAAGAAGGCCGACGTTGCCGAGAAGGCTGACGGCGCCGAGATGGCCGACGCCGTCGGGCAGGCCGACCTCGCCAAGAAAGCCGACCAGCCCGAAACCTCAACCGGCACCCAAAGCAAGGCCGGCGAAAAGGAGACCGGCGACAACCAGGACTGACTGGTCACTCACTCCGGCCGATAAAGACGAAAGGGCCCCACGTGGGGCCCTTTCGCGTTGCGGAAGAAAGAAGCTAGCTGGCGCTGGCGGTCGAGCGGACCACGCGATTCGACGCCTTGCGGGCGATCGTCCGGGTCGTGGTCGCCTTGCGATTGTTCCGTCGGGTGGTTGCGCTGGTTGCTCGGCGTGCGGTGGTTCGGCTCTCCGTGGTGGCCTTCGCGCCGGTCTTGCGAACAGCCGTCTTGGCCTGGCGGACCGTCGTCTTGAGAGGAGCCTTTGCTGTGCCGCGGCTCGGCGGTGTGCTGGCACGCTCCATGCGCTTGACAACCGAGGTGGCGACGCCGAGGCCGTCGTTGATGACCTCCAGGGTGCGGTAGGCGATCGTCCCGATCAGGTCCTTGCGGCGAGCGCGCTCCTTTACGAGGCGCAGTCCGCCGAGAACGATCTGCTCCGGCAGGTAGGCCTGGAGGGCGTCGCCGGTGTGGTCCGCCCGGCGGACGGCGGAGGTGCGGATCTCTCGGTTGATCGGGGCGCCCTTGCGCTCCAGCTTGCGGATGGTCCGCCCGGGGTGGGCGACCGTCTCGACGGCCGCCGCGGCCGCGCCGGTGAGAAGGTCGGCGCCCATGACGCCCTGCTCCTCGACGGCCTCGACGCTCTTACTGACGTTGTGTCTGATCTCTACTGCCATGGTCTTGTATGACCTCCCGAACTCTCAGCTGTGGATTGGTTTTAAGCACCAACTGTACGGCGCTGTACTGCAATTATGACACATTGCGGCATAACGCGTCAAACCCCTTCGCTAAGCGGAGTGAAGGAAGGGCGGGGCGGCCTGGCCCATTCCGCGGTGCGTCTCTGGCAGCGGGAGAATTACGAGGATGCCGAGGATGGGGACGAGGGAGACCATGAGGATCGTGCTCGCCAGGCCGTAGTGGTCGGCGAACTGGCCGAGCAGCGCCACGGCAAGGCCGCCGACGCCAATCGCAAACCCGATGGTTATGCCCGAAGCGGTTCCCATGTGCCTCGGCATCAGCTCCTGGGCCATCGTCACCGTGACGGCGAAGGTGCTGACCAGGAGGAGACCCATGAGCATGAGAGCCGCGTAGCCGGCGGCGCCGGGGAGGTAGAGGAAGGCAAGCCCGAGAACAGGCATCAGCGCGAAGCTGCCAAGGAGCTGCTTTTTTCGCCCGAAGCGGTCGGCCAGGGGCCCGCCCAGCAGGGTGCCGAGGGCCCCGACGATGAGGAATCCGAAGGTGATCGACCCCGCCGCGGTGAGGCTCAGACCGCGCGCGAGATGCAGGTAGAGCGGGGCGAAAGTTGCCATCCCGACCTGGGTGATGGAACGGACGGCGATGAACCCGACCAGGAGGATCATGTCGCGCGAGAGGCTTGCCCTTATCGCCGAAAGCACCGACTGCGGCTCGTTGTGGCCGATGCGACTGAAGTTGCGGACCAGGCCATTCAGCTTGACCGCGATCGCCAGTGGTGGGGCGACCAGCACCGCCAGCGCCGCTCGGCCGCCGACGGCAACCAGCGGAGCAGTCACAAGGACGCCGAGCGCATAGCCGACGTTCCCTCCGACCGAGAACCAGGACATGCCTGTGGCCCGCCGACTTCCCGCCGAATCGCCCGCCCAGCGCGTTGCCTCGGGATGGAAAGCCGCGACCCCGAGGCCGCTGATGAGCACACCGAAAAGGACAAGCGGATAGGTGGCAGCCAGGCTGGCGAAAGCGATTCCAACGCCCGCGACTGCCACTCCGGCCGGGATCATCCAGCGCAGGTCGTAGCGATCGCTGAGGACCCCAAAGAGGGGCTGGACGATGGAAGACGCAACTGTCGAGACGGTCACGACGAGTGCAGCCGTCGCGATACTGAGGTGCATCGTCGCCTGAACCACCGGTACGAGTAAAACAACCGCGCCCTGGTTGACGTCGGTGAAAAGGTGACCGGCGGACAGCCACAGCAGGCGGCCGACCTGCGGCCTGACGTGGGCCGCCTCGACGGGCTTGGCGGTGGCGGGCGCGCTCACTCGAACACCGCCGCGGCCGCGGCCAGCTGCTGGTTCGTCCCAAGGATTACGACGAGGTCGCCCTCTGAGAGGACGAGGTCCTGGGTGTCGGGATGGGACAGGAGCGTGCCCTCCGCTCGGCGGACCGCAAGGAGCCTGCCGGACTTGCCGCTGAGAAGGCCGGCCTCTCGGACGGACTTTCCGATCAGGGGACAGGTCGGACCGACCAGCAGTTCCTGGACGCCGTTCTCGCTGTTCCCGTGCTGGAGGTTGTCGAGCACATCGACGAGGGCGGGCCGGAGGGCGACCTCCGCAATCCGGTGTCCGGCCATCAGGTAGGGCGAGACGACGCGATCGGCACCGGCCAGTTCCAGGCGTCGGATGGAGGCCGGCTGCCCGGCCCGGGCGACGATGTAGAGATCGGGGTTCAGGGCTCGTGCCGCGAGCGTGATGTAGACGGAGCGCTCGTCCGAGTCCACGGCGCTGATGAGGCCCTTGGCCCGCGCGATCCCGGCTGCCAGAAGAATGTCTTCGGCGGCGGCATCGCCCTCGATGTGGACGCGGTCCTCGACCTTGAGGCGGCCGATCGCCTCCGGGTTGTTGTCGACCACGACGTAGTCGCGCCTCACCTCCTCGAACTCCGTGACGATGCGCGTTCCGATGCGCCCGTAGCCGCAGACGATGAAGTGCCCGCGCATTCCGTCGATCCGGCGTCGCACGCGGCGCATCCTCCTGTACTCGATGAAGTGGCCTTCGCTGAGGGTCTCGGCGAAAACGCCGAACGCATAGAGCATCGTACCGACGCCGCCGATTATCAGCGTCGACGTGAAGAGCCGCCCGGCGGTGTCGAGCGGGTGGACCTCGCTGAACCCGACGGTCGAGATGGTCGTGATTGTCATGTAGAAGCTGTCGAGAAGGCTCCAGCGCTCGATGAGCAGGTACCCGACCGTCCCATAGGCGAGGGCGCCCGCGAGCAGAAGGCCAGGAAGCCGGAAACGACTCAGCGGGTTCGCCACTTACTTGCCGGCCACCCCCGCTAGATACCGAGGTAGGCCTTCTTGACAGCCGGATCGTTCTGAAGCTCGGCGGCCGGTCCGCTGAGGACCACCCGCCCGTTCTCGAGCACGTAGCCGCGGTCGGCTGCCTCGAGCGCGACGAGGACGTCCTGCTCCACGAGTAGGAGCGAGGTGCCGTCGCCGTTGATCTCGCGGGCCACCTCGATCAGCCTCTCCACCACCTTCGGGGCGAGGCCGAGAGACAGCTCGTCGATCATCAGCAGCCTGGGACGCCCCATCAGCCCGCGCCCGATCGCCACCATCTGCTGCTCCCCACCCGAGAGCGTTCCCGCATCGCGGCCGAGCTTGTCCTTGAGCGCCGGGAAATAGCTCAGCACCCGCTCCAGGTCGGAGCGAATTTCAGGATCCCGGCGAAGGTAGGCTCCCAGCGTCAGGTTGCGCTCGACGCTCAGGGGTCCAAAGAGCCGGCGGCCTTGGGGGACGTGCACCATGCCCGCCTTCACGACGTCCTCGGGGCGGGCGTTGGTGAGGTTGCGCCCATTGAAGGTGACCGAGCCCGCGGTTGCCGGAACCAGCCCGGACAGGGTGCCCAGCAGAGTCGACTTGCCGGCGCCGTTGGCTCCGATCAGCGCGGCGAGCTCGCCCTCGCGAATCTCGATGTCAACACCGAAGAGAACCGGTCCCGCGCCGAACCCGCTGGTGAGGCCCTCGACCTTGAGGAGAACAGGCCGTTCAGCCACGGTTGCGGCGGGCGTAGCGCTCTCCAAGGTATGCCTCGATGACGCGGTCGTCCCTGAGCACTGTATCCGGGTCGCCGACGGCGAGCACCTGTCCGAAATGAAGCACGACGACTCGTGAGCAGACACCGACGATCACCCGCATCACGTGCTCGATGAGGACGATCGTGACGCCGGACCGATGCACGGCGCGGACCATCTCCAGCGCCTCGTCCACCTCGACCGGGTTGAGTCCGGCCATCACTTCGTCAAGGAGCAGGAGCCGGGGAGCCGTCGCCACGGCACGGGCGACCTCCAGGCGCTTGCGATCCGGGATCGTCAGGCCGCTGACGCGCTGGTCCGCCTTTGGTGCCAGGCCGACGAGCTCGAGCACCTCGTCCGCCCGCTGGAACGCCGCCTTCGTGGGCAACCGTGCTCGGTCGCTGCCGAAGAGCGCGCCGACGGCTGCATTTTCTCGCACGGTCATGGATTGAAAGGGCTTGACCACCTGGAACGTGCGGCCGACGCCGAGCCGCGCGACCCGGTGCGCCGCCATTCCGCTGATTGTCCTGTCCTCGAACTCGATGCTGCCGCTGTCGGGGGTGTAGATACCCGAGACGCAGTTGAGGAGGGTGGTCTTGCCCGCGCCGTTCGGCCCGATGATCCCGAGGATCTCTCCCTGCGGGACAGCGAAGGTGACGTCCGTGAGGGCCGCGACTCCTCCAAAGCGCTTGGTGACAGCGCGCAGCTCGAGCTGCGCCGTCATACGGAGGTTTCCCGCAGTGAGCGCCGGAAGTGGGCGAGCGTGAACCGGGATGTGCCGCCAAAAAAGTCGACGATGCCCCGCGGCACGAAGGTGACGGTGACGACCAGCAGCGCGCCCAGCACCACCTGGGCGAAGACGGCCCGCGCCGCGTCGGAGAGGAACGGGATGGGAATCGCCAGACCGCCGGAAAGACCCTGGATCAGGAACTGGAGACCGATGGCACCGATGATGGGGCCGATCACGGTACCGGAGCCTCCGAGTAGCGCCATCAGGATCATCTGCACGTTGAACGTGATCGGAAAGACATTCTCCTGGTTGACGAAGCCGTTCCAGCCCGCGAAGATGCCGCCGGCCAGGCCGGTCAGCGCCGCGGAAAGGGCGAATGCGGTCACCTTGTAGGCAGTCGTGTTGACGCCCATCACGGCCGCCGCGTCCTCATTCTCTCGAATCGCGATCAGCCCGTAGCCGAGGCGACTCCTTAGAACGAGGTACGTGATCCCGGCCGTCAGCCCGGCGGCGGCGGCCATCAGGTAGAAGAAGACGATGTCGTCGGCGATGATCGGCAGGAAAAGGCCCGTCGAGCCACCGAGTTGGTCTGTGTTGTTGATCAACTCCCCGACGGCTACCCCGACCCCCAGGCTTGCCACCGCGAAGTAGTGACCTCGCAGGCGCAGTAAAGGCAGACCGATCAGGATGGCGAAAACCGCCGGCAACAAGGCGCCCGCCGGCAGCGCGATCAGGAAGGGAACCTTGAATTTCACGACCAGGATCCCCACCGAGTAGGCGCCGAGTCCGAAGAAGGCGACGTTGCCGAAAGCTGCGTAGCCGGTTAGGCCGCCGATGAGGTTCCAGGCCGAGGCCATCACGACGAACATCGCCATGATCGTCGCCAGCCGGAACCAGAGCTTGTTGGCGATGAGGGGGAGGCCCGCCGACTGGGCCGCGTCAAGCGTCGTGAGGGGTATCAGAAGGACGATCACTAAAACCACCGCCGCGACCAGCACGAGGGGTTTGCTGAGCAAACGGTGAATCACGCCGGCACGGCTATTAAAAAGGGTGACCGAAGACCTGGTGTGGCGAGCCGTTCGCGCGGCGAACCGAGCATCAGGCGTGCCGGCGACTCAGGCGCGGGAAGCGACGACAAACGCACCAGGGGCGACTGGACGGCGAAGCTCCGCCACTTTTCTTGAATCATCATGCCAACCGCCCGAGCAGGCCCTGCGGCCGCGTCACGAGGACCAGGACCAGCACTCCGAAGGCGATCGCGTCGGCGTAGCCGGAGCTGAGGAAGGGGAGGCTCTGCGCGAACACCTCGATGATCCCGAATAAGAGACCGCCGACAACGGTGGCGCTCACGCGGCCGAGGCCCCCGAGGATCACGACGACGAATGCCTGAAGCGTGTACGGCTCCCCCGCCGTAGGGGTGATCGCCTGGAGGGTCGCTATGAGTCCCCCGGCCACGCCGGCGACAGCGGCGCCCAGGGCGAACGTCATCGCGTACGTGTGGCGGAGGTCGATGCCCACCAGTTGAGCGGCGTCGCGGTCGGCGCCGACTGCCTGGATGGCCGCCCCGAGGCGACTCCGGTTCAGGATCAGCCCGAGGATGCCTGCGAGGAGGAGGGCCACCACGAGATCCGCCGCCCTGACGTATGGGATCGAAAGACCGCCGATGTCGTAGCCCTTGCCTGCATAGCTCGGTGTGACAGATCGGAAGTCCGCCTTGAAGAGGAAGAGCAGGACATTGATGACGATCAGGTTGATCCCGAAGGTCAGCATGAAGGTGAAGAGGAGGGGCGCCCTGATGATCCGGTTGATCAGCCCTCTCTGCAGCACGTACCCGATCACGAAGAGCAGAACGGCGTCGGCCGGAAGAGTCAGGAACGGGTCGAGGTGATAGCTCGTAAAGAGGAGCCAGGTGAAGTAGGCGCCGGTGATGACAAGCGCTCCATGGGCGAGGTTGACGATGTTGAGAACGCCCCACACCAGCCCAAAGCCGCTACCCACGGCTGAATAGATGGCGCCCGAGAGAATCCCGAGCACGAGTAGTTGAGCCAGGTGGCCCATCAGCTCAGCGGCTCTTCGGTGCCTGGTTCAGTTCTTTACCTGGCGTCCCAGGAGGGGGTCGGGTACTTGGGCTGCACGTCCGCTACTTCCTTCGGGAAGACCGTGTGATGGACGCCGTTCTGGATCTGCTCGACGACCATCGGCTTGAAGGTGTTGATGCCGCGCTCGTCGAACTTGATCTGGCCGAAGAAGGTCGTCACATCGAGCTTGGAGAGCGCGTCCCGGACCTTGTTGGGGTCGAGAGACTTGGCGTTCTCGATGGCCCTTTGAAGCGCAAGGCAGGCGGCGGTGGACTCGGCGACGTGGTAGTCGGGGTCACCCTTGCCCGGGTACTTCTTGTTGTACGCCGCGACGTAGTCCTTGACGCTCAGATAGAAGGAGGCCGTGTACTTCACCTGGGGAGTCCACTGGGAGCCGCTGTAGACGTAGTCGGCGTCCTTGCCCAGGGCGGTGATGAAGTCAGGCGTCGATGGTCCGACTGAATAGGCGAAGATCTTGGCATTCAGCTTGGCGTCCTTGGCCGCCTTGTTGATCGCGATGGCCTCCTGGAGGTGTCCGGAGTTGAGAACCATGTCCGGGTTGGCATCGCGAGCCGCCTGGACCTCGGCGACGAGGTTCTTGGCACCGCTCGGGTACTTCTTGTAGAGAACGACCTGCATGCCCTTGGTGGGTGCGTAGGTGTTGATGGCGTCGGCGACCTCAACCGAGAAGTTGTCGTTGGACGCGAGAAGCGCGATTCTGGTCGGCTTCGGAGTCAGGGTGGCGGCCATGTCGATGACGCCCTGGAGGTATTTGTTGGCGGGCGAGAGCACGCCGAACGTGTACTTGTAGCCCTGGTTGAAGATGGCCTGGGCGGCGCCGTTGGCTTCGACCATGGGGATCTTGTTCTGCTCCGCGATTCGGGCGTCGGTCGCCGTCGCCGCGCTGCCATAGGGGCCGAGAAGGAACTGGGCCTTGTCGTCCGTGATCAGCTTCTGCATCAGGATCGCGGACTGGTTGGCATCGCTGGTGTCGTCGTAGTACTTGATCTTGACCGGGTGCTTGACGCCATTGACGTTGATGCCGCCCTGCCCGTTGATCCATTCGGCCCAGAGGTCATAGCCCTGCTGAGTCAGCTCGCTTTCCTTCACCAGGGCGCCGCTCAGACCCAGAGGGGCGCCCAGAACGACCGTTTCGCCGGTCGTGGGGGTGGTCCCGGCGCCGGACGAGCCGCAGGCGGCGGCGAGAAGGGCGCCCATCGCCACAAGGGCGAGCGCCGATACTCGATTACTTCTCCACATGCCGAGAAGTGTATAGGCGCGCGCTCATGCCCGGGCGAGCGTCCTCGCGACAAGCTTGCGCAGCTCTGTGGCGCTCCCGCAGCGATTCTCGAAATTGGCCTGGTACAGGGTCAGCTCGTCCTCGGGCTCGCGAGTGCGGGTCGTCAGCGCGTCGGGGGAGGTACCGGCCCGAACTGCCTGTGGCGTGGGCAGCGCATCGATGTTCACTCCGGCCTTCCCCAGCCGGCGCTTGGCGTCCGCGCTCAGGGCAGCCAGGGCTTCGTCGCAGATGACCACGAACTCCTCCGCGGAGAGCCGGACCGGCTCAGGCTTTCGCTTGGAGAGGGCAGCGGCCCGTTTGAACGCCTCGTCGCTCGCGCCGGGGAGGTCGGCGTGCCGGCTGATGCAGGCGAGGAGCCACCACGCCTCCGCGTCCCGAGCGTGGTTCTCCGCCGCCTTCTGCGCCAACTCGAGGGCCTGGTGCGTTTCGCCGGCCAGGTAGAGGGCGCGCGCCTTCTGAAGCAGGTCCACGGCGCGGCTACTCTAGCTGAGAATGCGTCTTTTCCGTCCCCACCCACGGATCTCGGCCGCCGGCGTCGGCGAGGCCGCCGCGCTTGCGGACCTTTACGCGCGGGCCTGGTCCAGGCACCGGGGAACACTCGACGAGAGGCTGATAGGCGATCAGACCCCGGACGCGGCGGAGGTCGCAACCTGGTTCGGCGGCGGTTTCGAAGTCTTTACCGCGTTGCTCGACGGCCGGCTGGCCGGTGGAATTCGCTGCAGCTTTCCCACCGGTACCTGCTTCGTCGACAGGATCGCCGTCGACCCTGAGCGGGGCGGGCGGGGGGTCGGCCGCGCGCTCCTCGAGCACGCCGTTTCCCGGGCACGCCGCGCCGCCGTGACAAAGGTCTGGACGCAGACGAGCCCCAAGCTCCAAGATGCGATGACCCTGCACCGCTCCCTCGGCTTCCGCGAATCGGGCCACCTGCGCGCCCATTACTGGGGGGAGGACATCATGCTCTTGGAGCTGCCCCTATGACAGTCCTTGCGACCGAGAGGCTGATGCTGCGGCAGGCGGCGGAGTCGGACGTGCGAGCCCTCGTCGACTTCTTTGAACGTAACCGCCAACACCTTGTGCAGTGGGAGCCGCCGCGCCCGCCCGACTTTTACACGGAGGAGTTCTGGCGCCGCCAGGTGGCACTCCACCGCCGCGTCGGCGAAAGCGGCACGGCCCTGATGCTCTTCCTCTTCGAGAAGGGAGCGCCTGATCGCATCGTCGGCCAGATCTCGATGACCGGGGTGATGCGAGGCCCGGCGCAGACCGCCTTCCTCGGCTACGCGCTCGATGCCGAGGCAGAAGGCAAGGGCTACATGCATGAGGCTCTTCGAGCGGCGATCGACCATGCGTTCACCGTCCTCAACCTGCACCGGCTGATGGCGAACTTCCAGCCCACCAACGTGCGCAGCAACCGGGTGTTGCGGCGGCTCGGGTTCACTGTCGAGGGTTATGCCCGCGACTACCTTTACGTCGACGGCGCCTGGCGCGATCACGTCCTGACGAGCCTCACCAACCCTGACTGGCACGACGATGGGTTCTAGGCAGCAGGTCGTTCAGGCGGGGTCTCTCATCCGCCCCCGCCCGCACCCGATTCGAGGCCGGGTTCGGTCATCTTGCCCGGGTCGAGGATCCTGTCGAGGTCGGCCTCGCTGAGGTCCCCGCGTTCGCGGGCCAGTTCGCGGATCGTGCGGCCCGACTTATTGGCTTCCTTGGCGAGCTTGGCCGCTTCGTCATAACCGATGACCGGCGCCAGGGCGGTGGCGAGCATGAGGCCCTTCTCGACGAGCTCGGGTCCCTTCGTCGTTGCGGCAAGACCCTCCACGCAGCGCTCGGCGAAGTTGGCGGCCGAACGGCCGAGCAGGTCGACGGATTCGAGCGCGCAGTAGCCGGCGATCGGCATCATCACGTTGAGCTCGAAAAAGCTCCCCGACTGGCCGCTGAGCGTGACTGTGAGGTCATTGCCAATGACACGGGCGCAGGCCATCGTGAGCGACTCGACGATGACCGGGTTGATCTTGCCGGGCATGATCGAGCTGCCGGGCTGGGTTTCAGGGAGGATCAGCTCGCCGATGCCGGCGCGGGGCCCCATTCCCATGAAGCGGATGTCACCGCCGATCTTCCAAAGGCTGACCGCGATCGTCTTCAACCGGCCGTGGGCCGAGACCAGGGCGTCGAGGGTGGCCTGGGCGTGGAAGTGGTTGTCCGTTTCGCGCACCGCGAGACCGGTCTTTCCCTCCAGAATTCGGCAGACGCGGGCTGCGAAGTCGGGGTGGGCGTTGACACCGGTGCCGACCGCAGTGCCGCCGAGGGGCAGGGAGAGGAGGTCGTTCTTGGCCTGCTCGGCCCGGTGGGCCGACTCCTCGACCTGGCCGGTGTAGCCGGCAAACTCCTGGCCGAGCCGGATCGGTGTCGCGTCCTGGAGGTGCGTGCGGCCGGTCTTGACGATCGGCGTGAACTCGCCGGCCTTTGCCGCGAGTGCCGCCCTCAGGCGATCGAGGCCCGGCAGCAGCTCGTCGTCGATCGCCATGCAGGTGGCGAGCTGAATTGCCGAGGGTATTACGTCGTTCGAGGACTGGCAGCGGTTCACGTGGTCGTTCGGGTGAACGAGTCCGCCGAGCTTGTTGCCGAGAATCTCCGACGCCCGGAAGGCGATGACCTCATTGGCGTTGGTGTTGGTCGAGGTGCCAGATCCGGTCTGGTAGATGTCGAGGACGAATTCAGCGTCCCACTTGCCCTCGGCGACCTCGCCGGCGGCTGCGATGATGGCCTTCGCACGCTCC
>JAYUBK010000220.1:0-14403 GCA_043740835.1 Chloroflexota bacterium | reverse complement strand
GTCCTCCATGTGGTGCGTCAACACCTTCACTTGGAACCACACGGTGGCCGCCTTCGTCAAGGCGGCCCTGGATTTACACCACGTCTCGCGACACAACTGGATCGCAGCATCGACTCGGCGAACATTGGTGTCAGTTTTCACCGAGGAGCGGTGACGCTGAATGGCCATGTCGCCAGTTACGCGGAGAAGGACGCTGCCGAGAAAGCTGTCAAGCGTGTGCGCGGCGTGACTGCGGTCGCCAACGAATTGGAGGTGCGACTGCCGAGCCTCAGTCAGCGCGACCAGACCGACATCGCGGTCGATCTGGCCCAGGCCATGGCGATCAATGTCAACGTCCCAAAGGACTCTGTGCAGGCGACCGTACGCAACGGATGGGTCACCCTGGATGGCACTGTCAAGTGGGATTTCCAGCGGTTCGCGGCTGCCAAGATCGCTCGCCAGGCCCGTGGTGTCCTTGGGGTTACCAACGACATCAAGCTGGAGGCCGCGGAGGCTGCGCAGGACATCGAGAAGGACATCCGCGCCGCTCTCAATAGGTACGCGGACATCGATGCGCAGGCGGTGCATGTGACGGTGCGCAATGGCGTGGCGCCCTGACCGGGCGCGTGTCGACGTGGGGTGAGGTGACGGTGGCCCGTCGGGCGACCGCGGCGGCCCCAGGCGTCCATGAGGTGAAGGTAGAACTCCGGGTGGAGCCGGCAAGAGTTCCTGCGACCGTCTGACGACGGCGAAGCCTTCGTGGGGAGTGGTCCGCTGACCACTCCCCATTCCCAGCATCGAACAAAGATGAACCCGACTGACCTCTCCAGCCCTATCGGCAGGCTCCCGCAAGTATCGAATCGGACGCCCGTTGAATTGGATGTGCCGAGAAAAACTCGCGCGGCTTCCGGCGCGCCCGTCCACCACGGTATCGATGGCCGGCGTGAGGAACGCCGCTCGCGAGCAAGGGGCGGAGACGACTTCCGCTCGGCCTACCTGGCCGCCGGCGTGGCGATGGCTCGCCTCACCCCGCAAGGGGTCATCATCGATGCCAACCTATCCTTCGCTCGCCTGCTGAAACGTAGTTCGGCCGAGCTCCGCGGCGCGCGCCTGCTGGACCTCCTGCATCCGTCAGACGCCGACTCGATGCGGGCGGGCCGGCTATCGACCTTCACGGGAGGGACCATCCGCGCCGAGTTGCGGTTCCCGACCGGAGAGGAGACCATCTGGGGACGAGCCTCCATCACCCTGGCTCGCAGGGCCGGCGACGGGCCCGACTCACTGGTCATGACGGTCGAGGACATGACAACCCTCAAGTCGCAGGAGGCCGCGCTCGAACAGGAGCGGTTGCACGACCCGGAGACGGGGCTCCCCAACCTCTCCTTTCTGAGCACCAGCCTGACGAAGTCGATCATCAGCGCGAAACGTTCAGGCAGCACGCTCGCGGTCCTCCTCCTCGAAGTGGGTCGTCCCCAGGTGCTCCGCGAGGGCCTCGGCTCGGAACCCACTGACGATCTCCTTGCGCAGCTGGCCGTCCGCCTCCACGCCAAGGTGCGGCCGTCCGATTGCATGGCGCGGACCGGAGCCAACGAACTGGCCGTCGTTCTCGGCAATGTGGACGAGGCGGACCTCGCGGCAGGCGTTGGTCGGCGCCTGATGAGGAGCCTGGAGCCGCAGTTCAGCCTTTCGGGGGGCGGCCTGGCGGTGCCGATCGGCCTCGGAGTGGCGATCTACCCGGCACAGGGCCCGAGCGCCGAGCTCCTTCTCCGCGCAGCCCGGATGGACATGTATACACGGCATCCCGCCGAGCCGCAGCACACCGGCTCCGGCGTCGGCTCGCGAGCGAGCCAGGGCGCAACCGATGAGCCTGCCACCGCCGGCGGCGCGAGCGGCGTGGCCGAGGCAGTTGGCGGGAGCACGGCGGCCCTCGGTGAGCCGGTTGCGGACGCAGCCCAGGCGCCATCCAGCGTGGAACCGGCTGCGGTCGGCGACACCGAGGTGGAAGTGGACGTCGAGCGCCGGGTGTCGATGTTGGAGACGGTTTCGATCTTCCTGGCCCTTCCCGATCTGGTGCTCCGCCGGATCGCCCGCTACATGAGCGAGCAGACCGCCGTCGCCGGAGCGGTTGTGTCCGGACCGGACTCGCCGGTAGCGCTCCGGATCATCCAGGACGGCGTCTGCGAGATAAGTTCCGACGCGGATCCCGCTTCGGTCTCGCTGCTGACTCTTGGCCCCGGCGACATCCTGGGCTTCGACGCCCTGGTTCTCGACAACCCCCTTCCGGTCCATGTCCGCGCGGTGACGGACTGTCACTTCTTCGTCCTCGACGAGCCGGCGATCGCTCGCGCCGCTCCGGCGGGTTCGGCATTCCGCAATGCTCTCCGAGTCGCAGCCGGCCAGCGCGACAGCCACCTCCGGGCCCTCAGGGCGCGGCCGATCAAGCCTGCCGCAGCCACTGCGGCGGCACAGGTCGCGGTCTATTCGACAAAGGGCGGCTCGGGTCGCACCACCATCGCGCTGAACATGGCCGCAGAGCTCGGTCACAGGCACCCCGGCGAGGTGCTCCTGGTCGACATGGCTCTCCCCTACAACCACGTCGCCCTCCTCGCGAACCTCTCTCCCTCGACCTGCCTGGCCCGAATCTCCCTGGCGACCGACGACACCTTCAGCAAACTCGCCTGGGGCGCAGTGCTCCCCCATCCCGCGGGTTTCATGGTCCTCCCGACCGCGCTCCGGCCGGAGGAGGCGGAACTCGTGAACCCGCAGCTGCTGGTCCGAGCCATGAACGTGCTGGCCGGCCACTTCCGCTATGTCCTCTTCGACCTCGGCGTGACGCTCGACGACAACGTGCTTGCGACGCTCGAGCTCAGTGACCACCTGATCCTGGTGGCGACCCCGGAACTGGCTTCGATGCACGACACCCGCCAGGTGATCGACCTCGCGACCCGCGTCCTCCACATCCCGGCCGGGAGGGTTCACACGGTGCTGAACAACCGCACTCCCGACTCGGCAATGAGCCGCAAGGTGGTGGAGGAGGTGCTCGGCCGCGAGATGGTGGCGGAATTCCGCTACCTCGGGGCGCGGCCCGAGCTGACGGGCCTGCAGGGAAGCCTACAGATCCAGTCCGACCGTGGCAGCCCTTTTAGCCGAGCTGTCCGGACCGTCGTCGACCACGTCGAGCGGAGCTCACCCGCCGCAGTCCGCAGCGCGTAGTTCTCCAATCGCTCGACCCATCGAGCGATTCAAATGGCGGGGCATTGCTAAAGCGCCTCAGGGGGTCCGAGCGAATCCGGGTTCCGACCTGGCACGTCCGCGGATGGCGCCGGCTCCAGCCAAGTGGTGATGACCTTGCCGGAGGGAATGATGTTGACGGCGTGAAGGGCGGTTGCGCCCGTGCAAATGAAGCGATGGGGCTTGTTGGCGGGCGCAACGAGAATCTGCCCGGCGCGGGCGACGATCTCCCGGCCGTCCACATTGAAGGTCGCCTCGCCCCTCTCGATCACGAACACCTCCGGATGCGGATGGACATGGAGCCGGGCTCCGGTGCCGGGCGCGTAGTCGACCAGGAAGATCGAGAGCGAGACTCCCGCCTGAGGACCACCTTCGAAGAGGTGCGTGGTGGGGCTTAGGCGCAGCGACTCGGTGTCGATCAGCATTCGGAGCATCTCCAACAACGGGCGGTAAGTATTGTTGCCAGTTGCAAATCGCTGGCGTGGGAACGATGGTAGGCGGGAGGAGACGATGATGGTGCTCGCGAGCAAACACCGCCGAGATCGCATTCGAGAACTACCGCGCGCGCTTCAACCGAGGCTTCGACGTCGGGGCCCAGGGCTACGCCAACGGACACGTTTGCGCGTTGCCTGCGCGCCTCGACCTGGACCACCGCGACTAGGGACGCAGGACCTGTCAAGGGGACCGGGTATCTGGTTGCCATGCGGGTTGGTCATGGAGGTGGCGTCGGCGCCAGGTAAGCGTTCGCGAACGCCGCCGCGATGGCGGCGTGGCCGGCGGTGCTGGGGTGGAATCCGTCCGAGCTGACGAGTTCGGGATGATGCACCGGAACCTCCCCCTGCGCGTGAAGGTCGACCAGGGTCGCGCCTTCCCGCGCCGCTACTCGTGCTATAGCGGAGTTGTAGGCATCGACCATCCGGTCGAGCTCCTGTGGCGCAGGGAGCACTTGACCCGGGAGAGGACAGCGGGGTGATCCCGGGGGCGGGGCCGACCCGCACGCTGAGTAGGCCGGAAGCTGGTCGAGCATCGGCGTGTTCGCGACGAGGACCCGAGTGCGGCCGCCCGCGCGCAGCTGATGAAGCAGATTTCCGAGGCGCTGTTCGTAGTCCGCGGCCGAGACGCCCGCCACGAGGTCGTTGAAGTTGAACCAAACGGTTGCGAGCGTCGGCCGCAGGCCGAGAGCGATCGGCAACTCATGGCTGATCGCTTCGGCCGTGGTCTCGGCCGGGATGCCGAGGTTATAAAAGACAGTCGCGCGAGGCAGGGTCGTCAGGTAGAGCACCTGCGGCCACGCCTCCTGGTTCGGATGCGCGGCGCCGATGCCGATTGTCTCGGACGCTCCCAGGGCGACATAGACGCCGGCCTGGCCCGCGGTGGGCGGGGCGGTCGCGTCCACCGGCAAGTGACGGTGAGCGGGGGCCGGTGCACCGCGATCAGACCTGAAAACCACGTTGCGAGCCGATAAAGAAGGCCGACCGCCTGGCCCCTCGTCGCAGATTGGGACGTGTTGGTGCGCGCCTGGGTCTTCTGAGGACCGATCAAACGGCAGCGGGCACGGACCTGTGCGGCCGGCGCAGACGCCGGACCGGCGGCAGCAGGAGCGCGCTCGCCGAAAGAGCGACGACGCAGATAGCGAGTTGCATGGCGACGCTGGCCTGCCAGTACTGCCAACCGGTAAAGGGGCCCGTCGGCAGCGTGGCGCCGACCGCAGCCGCCGGTCCGTAGGGCTGTCTAAGGTTGACGCCCCCGGCGCCCGGCCGGCCGTTGCCCGGTGGTACGTTCGCCCCCGTGGGGTAGCAGGTCGTGGGACCGTTGCCCGAACTCACGCACGAGGTTCCACCTCCGCTGCTTCCGAATAGCGCACCACCGAATCGGACGCCAAAGCCGGGTACGGGGGCGTTGGTGGCGATCGTCGCCAGCGGCAGGATCGGGCCGAGGTAGCTGACGACGGGAGGCGCCGGCAGCGTCGTCGCGCCAGGATCGATGTCGCTCGGGAAGAGGACGCCATAGAGGGGGCTGCCCGCCAGTAGAAGGAAGGCGGTCGCATAGGCGGCGACGGTTGCGGGCAGGGTGCGTCTGAGCAATGTCGAGAAGGCGATGCCGATTGTGCCGAGGGTGAGGGCGGTCACTCCCGTCAGGACGAATGCGTAAAAGACCTGGTCCAGCTCGACTCCACCGAACAGGAAGACCAGGCTGAAGATTGGAATCGAGAGAAGGAGCAGGAGCAGGACGAAGGAGATCGAGGCGAGGAGCTTGCCCCAGATGATCGAGAAGGGCGGGATCAGGGTCACGAAAAGAAGATCGATCGTCTGCCGTTCGCGCTCGCCGCTGATCGCACCAGCTGTCAGCGCCGGGGTGATGAAGGCGAGCAGGACCATCTGGAAGATCACCAGGAACACGAAGAGGGTCGGCCCGTAGTTTGTCGGTGGGCTGCCATAGCCCGTGGTTGTGGAGCTGGCCATCGCCGCGAAGATCGCCCAGCCGAGCCCTCCGAGCAGGAGGATGTAGACCATCAACGCCACGGGCGACCGCCACGTCCTCATCCGGGAGCGGTACTCCTTGGCCACGATCGGGTTCCACAGGGCTCGAAGCAGAGCGCTCATCCGACCTCCGCCGACGTCGCCCTGAGGAACGCGTCCTCGAGGCCGTCATCCACCGGTCCGAATGCGGACACCCGGATGCCCGCGCCCGTGATGGCGAGGAGGATGTCGGCGGCCGTCCCCTCCTCCCCGTCGTAGCCTGCCTCGATTACGCCCTCGATCACCTCCACCTTGCGCACCGAGGGCAGCGGCGCCAGCGCCGCGGCGGCCGCGCCGAGATCGCCGAGGATGCTGATCCGAAGGCGGTGCCCGCTCGTCAGTTGCTGGATGACGTCGTGGACCGAACCCGTGGCGCGCATCCGGCCCTGGTCGATGATCCCGATCATGGTGCAGAGCTCGGTCAACTCGGGAAGGATATGGCTCGAGATGACGATCGTCTTGCCCATGCGCTGCAGTTCCTTGAGGATCTCCCTCATCTCCACCCGCGCCCGGGGATCGAGTCCCGAGGCGGGCTCGTCGAGAAGCAGAACGGTCGGGTCGTGGACCAGCGCGCGCGCCAGACATACCCGCTGCTTCAGTCCCCTCGACAGCGTGTCGACAGGCTGGTCACGTCGGTCGATGAGGTCGACGAGCTCGAGAAGTTCCTCGACGACCGCCTTGCGACGCTGGCGTGGCTGCTGGTAGCAGGACGCGTAGAAGTCGAGATATTCCGCCACTGTCAGCTGGTCGTAGACGCCGAAGAAATCAGGCATGTAGCCAAGGGCGCGGTGCACGCGACCGGGTTGGTTGGCGACGTCCGCACCGGCGACCACGGCGGTCCCGCTGGTCGGTTCGAGGAGCGCGGCGAGGATGCGCAGGGTGGTGGTCTTGCCCGCGCCATTGGGTCCGACAAAGCCGAATATCTCGCCCTCGGGGACGACGAACGAGACTCCGTCCAACGCGGTTCGCCGGCCGTACACCTTCGTGAGGTTTTCGACGGCGATCACTGGACAGTACCCCCGAGGGCCAGACCGGTGATGAAGGCGCCGCCGGCGACGGTGATACGCATCCGCACCTCTCCCGTGGCCGGGTTCACCACCGCCGCCGGCAGGTTCGTCGTGGCCCCACTCCGATACGCGACGTCGACCCACGATGAAAGCGACCAGTCCCAGGCCTCCCCACGCTCGGTCGACGCCGGACCGCCGGGCCCAACGGGTCCGCCCGGGCCGAAGAAGGCGTTGGACCCGACGACCGTCGCGCCGGCCAGGCGGAGGCCGGGAGCCAGGCGAGGCCTGAACTGATAGGTGACGGTGCCGTTCTGGACAATCAGAGAGCCTGGCGGTCCCTGCCGGGTCTCTCCCTCGAAGTCGACGATGCGCCCCGCGACGACGTTTGCAGGCAGAGGCCCGGCGCCGAATTGCTCGATGGGGAGAAGCATCGTCACGGCCGTTTGAGCGTGAGCGTGAGGCCGACCTCCATTGACCGTGACGGTCTCGAACGGCTGCTGGGTCCACGCAACGACCATCGGAGTGATCACGGCGGTCCCACCGCCCTTGAAGTTGCCGCCACCCTGGAGGAGCGCCAGGATCTCGGTCTTGGCCTCGCCCTCCCGCTCGGCGTCAGTCGGTCGGGCGCCCCCAGGCCGAAACGAGTAGTTCGGATAGATGTTCATGTACGCGGGGGGACCACCAAATCCGTTCACGATGGGAGTGAAGGAGACCGGGATACTCGCCCCCGGCTTCAGGGTTCCGAGCTTCTGGTAGCCGTCTCCTGCGATTACAACGACGTCCGTGAAGGTCGTCGACGAATGATTCTCGATCGAGCCGTTCAACTGTCCGTTGGCCTCCTGGAGATGGCCGGAGAGGTGCGGCGCGGCGACCACACCTTCCGCTGCGAAGCCGCGCAGTGTGAACGCGATCATCCCCGGCAGCGTCACCGTGCCATCGTCCCCATTGACGCGGATATCTCCCCGTCCGGGCTGACCCGAGTAGCCCATGTAGTTGGCCAGCGGACTGATGTACAGGGCGTGATTTTCGATCGCGACCTGGAAGTCGCCGCGGGTCGGGGTCAGGACGCCCGTGTAGGACTCCTCATAGGCACGGTCCAGTCCCGATTCAACGTGCACGATCGAGACCTGGTTGGTCTGCACGGACTGTCCCTTGGCAAGGAGACCGGCTCCATAGACGGTACCCGCGACGACGAGGACGATCAGCGGAAGGGTGACCCATGCCAGGGCGCGACGGCGGAGGGCGCGAAGCACGAAGAAGTTGACAGGTCCGACGAGAAGCACGTAGACGAGAACCAGTGAGCCTGTCAGCACCAGCGAGGGCAGGTCGAGCGCCGGTAGGTTTCCGAGCACCCGGCTCAGCGCGCTGCTCCGCTGCAGGATGGAACCCCCCTGCGCACCGAACGGTCCACCCATGGGCCCGCCGAAGTTCTGCGCGAAACCCTGCGGAGACTGGCCGCCATAGATTGCCCGGACGAGGACCTGGCGCAAGAGTCCCTTGGTACCCACCCACCCGCTGACCGGCTCCTGTTTCCAGTCGAAGGCGGCCAGGGTGACGGAGCCGGTGCCGACCGTTCTCTCGACAAGCAGCGGCAACTCGCCTTCCGCCAGCCAAACGGAACCGGCGGTCAGCGAGCCGGTCGCCACCTGGACCCCGCCGAGCCCACCGAGTGAATGCGCCGCGGCGAGCGTCGTCAGGCCGCCGATCTTCATGGGCAGGAGGTCCGCCGGCAGTCCCGCCACCGTCCTCTGCCACGAGGCGCCGGTGCCGACCAAGAGGAATCCGCCCCCGTGAACGTAATCGGCGATCGCACCTCGCTGGGCCGCTGACAGGCTCTCGGTTGCGAAGTCGTCGATGGCCAGGACATCGAAGGGACGAAGGCCGATCGCCGTGTCCGCGATGTCCGGAAGACCGAGGTGCACGACGCTTGGCGACACCTGCCCGGGATGAACCACCGCGAAGTCGTCGAAAGCCGACGAGTCGCTTGAAAGGACGCCCACCAGGGTGTTTGCAGAGTGCGTCGGGGTGGCCGACTGGGTGGCCAGCACCCGCCCCCTGCTGACGACCCGCACGTTCACGGTCGCGCCGGGAGCCTCCTCGATGAGATAGGAGTGAAAGTACTTCGTGGCGCCCGCGGCGAGGACGAGGTGACGCTCGTATCCGGCCGGCGCAGGCGCGCCGCCAAATCCCGAGGAGGCGCCTTCGACGGCAAGGGTGCCTTCGACAGCGGGCCCGTTGTTCGTGATGGCGATCGACACCGGCATCCACGCCTGGGCCTTGACTACGTCCGAGTAGCCGATGTGGGCAGTGATCGCGAGGGGGTTCTCGGTGGCCGCTGCGCCAACCAGCGCGACGGGCGTCCCAATGCACAGCAGGGAGACCGCGAGGACGAGGCTCGCTGCGAGGCGTCGGCTGCCGGCTGCCATCTACTACCTCAAACGATCGGTGGGAGCAGAGCGTAATGGGTGCGCGCTGATGGCGTCGCCGCCGACACCAGCGATGTTGAGGCGGGGTGCCCACTAAATGCGTTCACGGCAAGGCCCGCTGGCGAATGACCGGGCGATCGAGCCGTCGGGCCGTGCGGCACCTGGCGGTCAGATCTGAGAGCAGCCGATACGCCTCGCCCTCATCCCTGTCCGTGAGCTCGGCCCGCACCGTCCGACCGGCGGTGTCGAGATGGATCGTCGCCAGCCGCAGCCGGCGTTGGACGGGGCCCTGCACCAGGCGCAGGCTCTGAACCTTCTGAAGCGGGACCCACGAGGTGGTCTTTGCCAGCCGGCCGGTGGTGGTGACGGCACAGGTGTCGGTTTGGCCCCAGGCGAGATTTCGAAAGCGGAACGGGCTCTTGAGGCGCGCTCGGGCGGGGGGCGGCGCCCTGTCCACGGGTGCGTCAGGCAGAATCCGGCTCAGCAACCATTGGGCTTCCGCGTGACTTCCGACCGGCAAGACCGCCCGCAGCTCACGACCCTCGGCCGCGTTCTCCTCTCCGCGGCGCTGACGGCCAGAGACGTCCACCTCGACGCGGCACCAGCCGAGGGGACGCCAGAGCAACGGTTCGATCATCCGCACCGCCTGGACGCGCCCCCTGGGAATGGTCTCGGCGGTGGTTTCGACGAGGCCGGATCGGACGCGAAGGCCATCCGCTGCTTCCGCCACCGTCAAGCGGTAGCCGCTGTTGAAACGCTGCCAGAGGACCCTGGCCAGTGCGAGCCCGACGGCGCCGCTCGAGCCAAGGACAGCGACGGCTGCTGAAGGCGCGGCGAGCTCGGCAACGACGATGCCCACCATGACGACCACGGCGATGAGAGCGGGCCGGCTGAGCACGATCGAAGCGACGAGGCGAGCGGTCGGCACCGAGATCAGGACGGTCTCAGCGCCCTCCGCGGTATGGACCCCGGTTCCGGCGGCGAGTGCCAGCAACTGACCCCGAAGGCTCTCGGCCTCAGCGCTGGTCAGGTAGGCCAGCCGGCCGGAGGTGCCCGTCGATCCACCCATGCGCAGCCGCAGCTCGGAAAGTCCGAAGACCCGCGCCAGCCCAGGCCGGACGGTGTCGATAGCCTGCAGCTGAGAGAGTGGAAACCTCAGCGACTGCCGGCGAATGAGGCCTGTCTCGATCCTGAGTACGCCATCCTGGACTCGCCAGCGCGTGACCAGCCAGGAGACGACTCCGAGACCGACCAGGATGGCCGCGGTCACAAGGTGGCCGACAAACCCTGCGCGACCGCGCTGGGCCGTGTTGAAAAGAGTGCCGCCGAAGATCACACCCAGCCCGATCAGTGCTCGCCCGGCTCTGATGAGAGGCGACAGGGGGTGGAGCCGGTGCCAGCCGGCGGGCGGCGGCAATGCGCCAGCCGCGCTCACAGTCCCGTCAGCTTCGATTCGCCGAGGGCAGCCAGGTGATCACGGAGCACCGCTGCGCTCTCCGCGCTGAGCCCGGGAATCCGCGCGCCGCTGGCGGCCGCCGCGGTGTGCATGCGCACGGTCGCGAGGCCGAAGAGGCGTTCCACCGGCCCGGTGACCACGTCTATGAACTGCATCCTGCCGTAGGGCACAACCGACAGACGCGTGATCATCACGCCTCGCTTGACGAGGAGGTCATCCTCGCGCTCGCAATAGGCCCACGAGCGCACCCGTCTTTGCAGGAGGCGTTCGAGGAGAAATCCGCCGACGAGGACGACCACGAGGATCGCGGCCCCGACAGCGGGTCCAGCGCGCCTGCCGGCGGCCGTTTCCAGCGCGGTCAGCCCGATCACCACGACGCCGGCGACCGCGGTCAGGACGGCGGCTTGCAGGCGCCGCAGGCTGCTGAAGCGGGGGGAGGGTCGCAGCCACTCCTCGGCCTCCTGACTCACCGCGATGACGGGGTCGGTCATTGCAGCGATGGTACGACCATCGCGCTCAGCCTTCGATCAGCCCCGACAGCACAATGGGCGAGCCGTCGCCTCCACGCAGTCACCTGGCCCCGTACTCCCCGGGGTAGTCGCCGAGGGACAACACGCGCCGACCGCACAACATAACTTACAGATATATCTTCCCCAAGAGATCTAGATTGAGGCCGGTTGCATCTCCCGCTCGAGGTCCTCGCAGAGGTCGACGTAGGCTCGATGGAGCTTCAGCCCGGCACGGAGGACACGCAGGGTGCACCGGCCGCCGCGCCGCGCGTCGACCTCGATCTCCTGCAGCTGCGCGAGAGCAGCCTGGTGGCGCGTCTTCATGGCCCGCACCAGCTCGAGGGCCGCAGGCTCGCCCGCGGAGTCGGCGAAGAAGAGTTTGAGCAGGATCTCGTCGCGCATCTCGAAGCTGCCGGTCGAGGAAGCGATCCAATCGACCAAGGCCCGCCGGCCGAGCTCGGTGATCCGATAGCGGTTGCGAGCGCGACCACCGACGGGGTCGGGCTCAAGCTCGGCCATGCCGGCGGCGGCCAACCGCTTGAGTTCGGGGTAGATCTGGCCGTAACTGATCTGCCAGAAAAAGCGCGTCGAGTGGTCCGCGAAAGCCTTGATGTCATAGCCCGACCTGGGCGCCGACGCGAGCATTCCGAGAATCAGGTGGGACGTGTTGTTCAATAGGGCTTCAGACATATCATGATGTTACGTCAGCCGGACCGTTGCTCGTTTCCTCGCCCGAGTTGCCGGGTGCAGGGCGAGAAGTCTATGAAAGGCCTTGTCCGGACTCCCTGGACCTGTCAGCCCCCGGACATCGCCCCGATGATCAGGAACGGCTCGCGGCCCTCCGCCACGGCGTCGGGCAGCGGAGAGTCGGGCCCCTCGTCCGAGATGTCCTCCTCGCAGGCGAAGAAGCGGACCAGCGGCCGGCGCAGGCTGGTCACTGCATCCCGGATGGTGCCCCGGAGAGCGGGGTGCGACGCCTCGAGGGCGTCGAGCACATTGCGCTGGGTGGCGGCGCCGGCGATTTCCAGCTCGACCACCCGTCCGACCCCGGCCAGCGTGCGCAGGTTGGAGGGAATGACGACCTGGATCACGGCAGCGTCTGCACCTCGACGGACAGCACCGGGGGCAGGTCTCGGACTATGGCATTCCAGCTGTCCCCTGCATCGGCAGATGCATAGACCTGGCCGGCGCTCGTCCCGAAGTACACGCCACAAGGGTCCATGGAGTCGATTGCCATGGAGTCGCGCAGCACGTTGACGTAGCAGTTGTCCTGGGGCAGACCGTCGGTCAGGGCTTCCCACTCGTAGCCGCCTGTCCGGCTCCGATACACGCGCAGCTTGCCGTCCATTACGAAATGGTGCGAGTCACTTGTTATGGGGACGACGTAGATCGTCTCCGGCTCGTGAGCGTGGACGTCAATCACGAATCCGAAGTCCGTCGGCAGGTTGCCGCTGACCTCGTGCCAGTTGTCGCCGCCGTCGTCGGTGCGCATGACGTCCCAGTGCTTCTGCATGAACAGGGTTTCGGGCCGCGAGGGATGCATCGCCAGGCGGTGAACGCAATGGCCGACCTCGGCGTCGGGAACCGGAATGCCCTCCGACCGCAGCCCCCGGTTGATGGGCTTCCAGGTCTCGCCGCCGTCATCGGTGCGAAAGGCTCCCGCGGCCGAGATCGCAACGAACATCCGCGTCGGGTTGGTGGGATCGAGAAGGATCGTGTGCAGGCACAGTCCGCCGGCCCCGGGCTGCCAGGAGGTTCCAGTTGAATGCTTGCGCAGGCCGGACAACTCGGTCCAGCTTCCGCCTCCATCGACGGACTTGAAGAGAGCCGCGTCCTCGACCCCGGCATAGATGGTGTCGAGGTCGGAAAGCGAGGGCTCGAGGTGCCAGACCCGGGCGAACTCCCACGGATGCTGCGAACCGTCGTACCACTTGTGCGTCCCCGCCACGCCGTCGTATTGGAACTGGTTGCCGACCGGCGCCCAGGTCTTCCCCCCGTCGTCCGACCGCTGCAGGACCTGGCCAAACCAGCCACTGCTCTGGGACGCGTAAAGCCGGTTGGGATCAGCCGGCGAGCCCTTGAGGTGGTAGACCTCCCATCCGGCGAAGTGTGGCCCGTCGATCTTCCAGCTGTCCCTCTTGCCGTCCGCGGTCAGGATGAACGCACCCTTTCGGGTGCCGACCAGCGCGCGTACCGTGGTCATTGCTTGTACCCCGCTGAATCAAAACCGGCCGGAAGGTCATGAAAGTCTATGCGGGACGCGCTCAAACGATGACTCCCGAAATCTTTCGGCGCCGTCCTTGCCACGCGCCAACCCCAAAGAACACGGAATCATGCAGGTGTTGGGGGAACCACCCCGAGTTGTCGCAGGAACCCCAGCTCGTCCTTGCAGGACCAATGCTCAACGATCCTGCTGTCGACAACCCGGTGGATCGCGATTGCCTTCATCTGGAGGTCAGCACCCGTGGCACGGATTCCGAACAGGTCGCCCTCGTGCTTGCCGTAGGCGGTCATTCGCGTGACCACCAGATCACCCTCGGCGATCATGTCCTCGATCTCGTGATATCCGGGAGTGGCCTCCAGGAAAATCCTGAATACCTGCTTCAGGCCGTCGCGCCCTCCGGCCACGCCCGGGAACGGCGTGGGGGCATGGTTGAGGTACTCCTCGGCTATGAGCTCGTCCATCGCCGCCAGGTTGCCGGCGTCGATCTCCGCGTAGAAGCGCCTGACGATCGCCTTATTGGCCTCCGTGGCCAACATCTAGACGAGGAGCCCGACGGGCTTGAGCCGGGCCAGGGTCTCGCCGGCCGACCGGACGGCTGCCAGGTCATGGACGTCGGCGACCTGGAGGATCAGCTCATCGATGCCCAAATCGATGAACTCCTGAGCACCACGCAGAACGGAATCGGCATCGCCCGCGAACAAACCGGTGTGGTCTTCCCCGCCGCGACCGCCCTCGGCAGTCAACAGACCCTTATAGGTCTTCGTGATCGTGGCGTAGTCGCGGCCGACCGCGGTGCAGTGAGCCTTCAACACGTCCAGACGGTGGCGCGTCATGTCCAGGGTGTCGCCCGAGGGCATCGACAGGTTGCACATGTCCCCATACCGCGCGACCACCCTGAGCAGCCGATGTTCGCCGCTGCCCGCGACAAGGATGGGAATCGGACCGACCAGCTCTCGCAAACGAGGCAGGGCAGACTCGAGATGATCAATGCGCTCCCGCAGGGGCGGGAATTCGAGACCGAACATGCGATGCTCACCCTCCGTCTTCGGATG
>JAYUBK010000219.1:0-4643 GCA_043740835.1 Chloroflexota bacterium | reverse complement strand
TTGGCTCCGCGCTTGCGGGACCGCTGATCAACTACTCCTTGACGATCGCTCTGCTCGCCGCGGTCGCCATCACGCTCGTCGCCACGCCGCTACCCCTCTGGCTGATCCCCGCCACGGCGGCGCCACTGGAGGCCGCCAACAGCGGCCAGCACCAGGAGGCCGCCGACAACCTGTAGAGGACGGAGCGTGTCTCCGAGCAGCACGACGGCGAGGCTGACGGTGACGACCGGCTCCCAGGTGCTGAGCAGCGCCGCCCGGCTGCCCCCGATCCGCGGCAGGGCGGCAAGGAACGTCGTCGAGGCGATCATCGTCGGCACGATGGCCAGTCCCAGGAGAATCAGCCAGGCCGAGATGCTCGATGGTGGTAGCAGGTGGCCGGTCAGCCCGGCGGCGAGCGTCCAGGTTATCGCCGCCCCCGTGAGAGTCAGGGCGCCTGCCGCCAGCGCGGGCACGCCGGCCATGAACCTGTCGCCCGTGAGGATGTAGAGCGTGTAGACGATCGGTGCGGCGATGGCGAAGAGGAGACCCACCCCCGCGGCCGACGTCAACCCGCCGAGCAGCAGCGCAACGCCGACGAAGCTCACTGCCAGCGCCAGCAGGTGAAGCGGCGGAGGTCGCCGCCTGTAGAGAGCCCACGAGGCGAGGGCCACGAGCGCGGGGTAGGAGTAGAGGATCAGTTCGACAAGGCTGGCCGGCAGTGTCCGGAGCGCGAAGAAGAAGGCGAAGGCCTGGCCGGCGTAGAGAAATCCCATGAGGAGAAGGGCGGCCACCCCACGCTTGGGTAGCGCGAGTGGGTTCTGCCTCGCCAGCCCCGCCACGATGATCATCCCCAGCGAGGCTGCGATGAAGCGCAGGGCGAGCAATTGTTCAGCGCCGAGACCGGCGCGGTATCCGAGCTTGGCGAAGATGGCCAGCGTCCCGAAGCAGGTTGCGGAAACCAGCACCAGGAGGGTCCCGGAAGCCGTCCTGCTGATTAGACCCTTGCCTATTTCCGGATGTAGACGACGGCCAGTGCCTTGGGTCCCGTGTGAGTCCCCAACACAGCGCCGATCTCGCCGATCTCGATTTCCTGGATCGGCAGCTCCCCGAGGAGGGTCTGTCTCAGGGCCTCAGCATCCTCCGGCGCCTGGGAGTGCACGATTCCGAGGTATTCCACGGGAAGGTCCTTTCGAAAGTGATCGAGCATGAGGACGATGCCCTTGCTCCGGGTCCGGATGCGATCGACCGACTCGACCGGGCCCCCGGCCACCCGAAGGATCACCTTGACGTCGAGCATCGAGCCGAGAAGGTATGCGGCGCGACCGATCCGACCGCCCATCGAGACGTACCTGAGAGTGTCGAGAAGTGCGAGCACGCGGCATTTGTCGACACGCTCGTTGACGCGCTTCACGGCTTCCTCCAGGGTCGGGCTCTCGGCGGCAATCCTGCACAGAAAGGCGATCGGCATGGTGACGCTCCGACTGTCGATGACGTCGACCTTGAAGCCCTCGACCGACGAAGCCCCTATCCGCGCCGCTTCGACGGTCGCGCTGACGTTCGAGCCGAGATGGATGGAGATCACGCCGTCGCACTCGATACTGAGCTTCCTGTAGACCTCGGCGAAGTCCCCAGGACTTGGCGCGCTCGTTGTCGGAAGCTTCTCCGCCTGGCCCAGCCGCGCGTAGAACTGGTCGTCAGTGAGGTCGACGCGGTCCCGGAACGACTCGTTACCGAACAGGACCTTGAGTGGGACGGTCTCGATACCGTACTTTTCGGCCCAGGCCTTTGGAAGATCCGCAGTGGAATCCGTCACGACTCGGAACGCGGTCTTTGCCAATTGGCGCACCCTACCCCAGCTACTCGACCGAGAGGATGAAGGGGTAGTGCTGCTGGCCCCCGTCAAGGACCTCGACCTCGAGTTTCGGGTAGTCCTTCTCAATGGATTCAGTGAGGCTCTTCAGCTCATCGTCCCTGGCGTCCTTGCCCTTGTAGATCGTCACCAGTTCGTATTGATTGGTCCCGAGTTCCTTCAGGGCAAGGCTGACCACGCTTCCATAGTCGGTGCCACGGTGCGTCAATTTGTCGTTGATCAGGGCGATCACGTCACCCTTCTTGACGCGAATGCCGTCGACTTTGCTGTCGCGGACAGCGTGCGTCACCTCGATCGTCTGGACACCCCTGGTGGCGTTGTTCATCGCCTCGACGTTTTCGGCGCCGCTACGGCTGGCGCTGAAGGCGACGACGGCGGCGATGCCCTGTGGCACGGTGCGCGTCGGCAGCATGTGAACCTTCTTCGTGCTCAGCTCGGGCACCTGTTTCGCCGCGAGGATGACGTTGGCATTGTTGGGAAGGAGAAGGACCTCGTCGTAGGGAACCCTCTCGACGGCGTCGAGCATGTCCTTCGTGGAGGGGTTCATCGTCTGGCCCCCCTCGACGAGGCCGTCCACGCCGAGGCCGCGGAAGACATCGCTCAACCCGCTGCCGGCGACAACCGCGACCATCCCGACTCCGTTCGCTCTCTGCTCCGCTGGATTGACGCTGGCGGCGAGGTGGCCATTGGAAGCCGGCGTCTCGGCCTCGAGGATCACTCGGTGTTGCTTGGACATGTCGTCGACCTTGGTCTTGGTCAGGTTCCCGATCGAACTCGCGTAGGCGAGGACTTTGGTCGGCTCGTTGGTGTGGACGTGGACCCGGATCAGGTCGGGCTCGCCGACGACGAGGGCCGAGTTGCCCATCGCCGCGATGTCCTCGCGGACTTTCTCGACGACCATTTCGTGGCCCTCGATCAGGAACTCGGTGCAGTATCCCCAGCCTTCCTCCGGAAGTTCGAGGTTGACCTGGGCGGCAGGCCGCGGGCCCTTCACACCGGTGCCCATGGCCTCGCGGGCGGCCTCGCTCCCCTCGACGGTCTTCAAGAATCCCTCGAGCATCATCTGGAGGCCGTAGCCGCCGGCGTCGACGACGCCCGCCTCGCGCAGGATCGCAAGCTGGGTCGGAGTGTTGTCGGTGGCCACTTTGGCGGCCCTGGCCGCGGCCTTGACGACGCTGATGACGTTCGCATTGGGCTCGTCGGCGGCGAGGCGGGCCGCCTTCCCGGTCTCGCGGGCGACAGTGAGGATGGTGCCCTCGGTGGGTTTGATCACCGCGCGGTAGGCGGCGTTGGCGGCCTCCTCGAGCGCGCCGGCGAGCTCCTGGGGCGTCAGCACCACCTTGCCCTGGACCGCCTTGGCAAAGCCACGGAAGATCTGGCTCAGAATCACACCGGAGTTGCCCCGGGCGCCCATCAGGCTGCCATGCGCCGCCAGGGCGGCGATCTTGCTGATCTCTTTGGCGTCCGACTCGCGGATGTCCTCGACCGCCGACTGCAGGGTGAGCAGCATGTTGGTCCCGGTGTCGCCGTCCGGCACCGGGAAGACGTTCAGGCGATTGACCTCCTCCTGGTTCGCGGCCAGCCAGCTCTGGCTGCCCAGGAGGGCGGCCTTGAAGAGCTGTCCGTCGACGACAGTTGGAGTGACCACCTTCTGGCTAGTCGCGGCTGCGCTCTTCATGGACACCCTGTACGAATACGTTGACCTGGCCCACTGGGACACCCAGGAGGCGCTCGACCTCGAAACGCACGGCGCCCTGCAGGTTGTGTGCCACCTCGGTGATGCGAGTCCCGTACTGCACGATCACGTAGAGGTCGATGATGAGACTGCCGTCCTGTTCTCGCACCTCCACTCCGCGATGGAGGTTCTCGCGCCTCAACAGCTCGGCGACGCCATCCCGGAGTCCGCGGGCGGCCATTCCCATGACGCCGTAGTTGGCGACCGCGGCGTGGCCGGCGACATGCGCGACGACAGTCGGGAAGACCTCGACGCGGCCCTTGTCACGGGCGCTGCGGAGAATGCCCTTCTGCTCTTGTTGCTGTGGTTCGAGTGCGCTCATTTGATGGGTGAAAGCCTATGGTACAATTCGTCGCCGACGCCCCTCCGCGAATTCGACGCGGGCCCTCCACGCCGCCCATCGCCGGACGGCAGCTTCTTCAGGAGAATCTCTAATCCAATGGCCAGGAAATGCGAAGTGTGCGGCAAGGGACCGCAGTACGGTCACAACGTGAGCCACTCCAAGGTTCGCACAAACCGCCGCTTCCTTCCCAACCTCCAGATCGGAACGGTCAACGTCGGCGGCAAGACGGTGAAAGCGAAGGTCTGCACGCGCTGTCTCAGGACCTACCAGAGCATCGCTGCCAAAACCGCCTGACCGGATCCGTCTGACAGAACCATCTGAACACACCGCCTAAGCCCGCAGCGCCCCGTCGGTCACGGCGTTCTTGACCTCGGCGCAATACGTCGGCCTCGGCCTCGTGGTCTTCCTGGCCTGCGCCGGGTTGCACTGGCTTCTCTGGAACCGCTGCATCGGATCTTCGCTGCAGGCGTCCGATGCCCACGTCCGAGCGGAGGCCCTGAAAGGGTGGCTGAAGGCGGTCGTCGTCATCGAAGTCCTCGGCGTACTGATCGCCGCCGGCTGGCTCGTCGCCCTTCGTTCGGCGGGCGCCGACGGCCTGGCCTGGATAGCGCCGGCCGTCGGCCTTGTCGCCGGGAACGCCTTCCCCCTCCAACTGGCGGTCCTTGGCATCACCCGCTCTGCCAAGGCCCAACGCTGAGCTCGCGCCTGCGCGCCTA
>JAYUBK010000218.1:0-4671 GCA_043740835.1 Chloroflexota bacterium | reverse complement strand
GGTCGGGACCGCAGGCCATCGCGGCCGCGATCATGACGCGCTGGCGCTGGCCCCCGGAGAGCTGGTGGGGATAGGCGTTGAGCTTCTCCTGGGGATCCGGCATCTGCACGCGCCGGAGCAGTTCGAGGACTTGCTCGCGCACCTCCGCCCTGCCCAGCGCGGGGCGATGGACGCGAAGCGGTTCCGCGACCTGGTCGCCAATCCGCATCAGCGGATCGAGGGCCGTCATCGGCTCCTGAAAGATCATCGCCAGACGGTCGCCGCGGAGCCGACAGAGATCATCCTCCCTCATCGCCAGGAGGTCTTCGCCGCCGTACTCGACCCGACCGGACGCGTGGAGGCCGTCGTTCAGGAGGCCCATGATCGCGAGGGCGGTCAGCGACTTGCCCGAGCCCGACTCCCCGATGAGGCCCATACGGCGGCCGGGCGCGATGTCGAAGCTGATCCCGCGGACCGCCTCGACGGTGCCGACCGTCACCTTGAGGTCACGGACGCTGAGCGTCATGCCTGCTGGGACACCCGCTCGATCAGCCGTGGATCGAGGAGGTCACGCAGGCCGTCACCGAGAAGGTTGAAGCCGAGCACCGAGGCAGCGATCGACAGACCTGGCCAGAGCGCGAGCAGCGGTGCCTGGTAGATGTAGCTCTGCGAATCGCTGAGCATCCGTCCCCAGGACGTCGTCGGGGGCGGGGTGCCGAGGCCGAGGTAGCTGAGTGCCGCCTCGGCAAGGATCGCGATCGCGAAAGCGACCGTCGCCTGCACGATGAGGACCGAGCCGACGTTGGGAAGCAGGTGGCGAAAGAAGATGGCCGGCACGCCACTGCCGAAGGTGCGCGCGACGGTGACGTAGTCCTGCTCCATGACCTGAAGACCGGCACCCCGGGTGACCCGGGCGAAGACGGGGATGAAGGCGATCCCGATCGCGGCCATCGCGGTCAGCGTGCTGGGCTGGAAGACTGCCGCGAACAGAATCGCCAGGAGGATTGCCGGGAACGCCAGCATGACGTCGCTGGCGCGCATCACCAGTTCCTCCAGGGGTCCCCGGTAGAGGGCGGCGAGGCCGCCGAGCGGGACGCCGATCGCGATGGCGATTACGATCGTGACCATCCCCACGTAAAGCGTGTTGCGGGCGCCGGCCATGAGCAGGCTCAGCTCGTCGCGGCCGAGACCGTCGCTGCCGAGGAGGTAGTCCGCGCTGCCGGGGCTCCTGAACCTCTGCCCCACTTCCACGTGGACCGGGTCGTGTGGGAGCCAGACGAGCGAAACGAGCGCGACCAGGATCACGAATCCAACCAGCGTGCCGCCCGCGATGAGCCCCGGCGGGAGACCTCTCGGGCGCCTCACCGCGCGTTCCGGATGCGTGGGTCAAGCAGCCGGTAGGACACGTCCACGAAGAAGTTGACCGCCAGCACGGACGCTGTGAGCAGCATCACCAGGTCCTGGACGATCACGAGGTCGCGGTTTCCCACCGACTGGAAGAGGAGCCGTCCGAGGCCCGGCAGGACGAAAACGTTCTCGATCACGATCGACCCGACGAGGAGACCGGTCAGCTGGATGCCCAGCACCGTCACAACCGGTATCGCTGCGTTGCGGAATCCGTGCCGGCGAAGCGCCTGCCAGCGCGTCAGACCCTTGGCGCGGGCGGTTCGGATGAAGTCCTGGCCCTGGACATCGATGATGGCCGAGCGCACGAATCGGGTCAGCACCGCCCCCTGGACCAGGCCCAGCGCGAGGGCCGGAAGCAGGAGCGAGCGGACGGCCAAAAGTGGATCCTCGCTCCATTCCACAAAGCCGCCGGCCGGCAGCAGGTGGAGGTTGACTGCGAAAACCGTCGCCAGCAGGAGGCCCGCCCAGAAGGCCGGGACGGCGATCCCGCCGAGGCTGAGAGCCGAGATGATCGTCCCGCTGAACCGCCTGTGGCGCACTCCGGCCAGGACACCCATCGGGATCGAAATGAGAATCGAGATCGTGACCGCGAAGATGGCGAGCGGGCCGCTCACGGTCAGCTTCTGGAGGATCTCCGGCCCCACCGGATTGCGGCCCAGGGCCGAGATCCCGAAATCGCCATGGATCATCCCCCCGATCCAGAGGAGGTAGCGCTGTGCTGCTGGCACGTCGAGACCGAGCTGGCGGTGCAGCGTGGCGACGCTCTCGGGCGTCGCGTTGATACCGAGGATCACGAGTGCGGGGTCGCCCGGCAGCACATTGACCACGGCGAACACGAGGATCGAGGCGGCGACGAGGCTGAGCGCGAACGCGAGGAGCCGGACGCTCAGCTGGATTGCCACGGGTTCAGGAAGGGATCAGGAGAAGTACGTGTTCCCGAAGAAGAGAGCCGGCGAGATGCCTTGGATGGGCCATTCGTGGAGGTTCGCCTTGGTGACGGCGAGCGCGTTCGGTGACATCACCCAGGCGTTCGCCGCGTCGTCCGCGAGCTGCTTTTCCACCTGCGCGTAAAGCGCGTTGCGCTTTGCCTTGTCGGGCTCGGCATCGGCCTTGGTGAGCCAATCGGCGACCTGGCTGTTGCTGTAGCGCCAGTAGTACTTGGGGTTGGCGTAGTTGGCGATGTCGCGCTCTTCGATGTGGTTGATGATCGTCATGTCGTAGTCGCCGCCCGTGAATACGCTCTTCAGCCAGATCGCGAACTCCATGGGCTCGACCTTGACCGTGATGCCGATCGCCTTCAGCTGACTGACCAGGATGTCGGTGCCCCGAACGGCGTAGGGAAAGGCGCTGATCTGCGCCAGCCGCAGCGTGAGGCCGCTTCCGAATCCCGCGTCGGCGACGAGCTGCTTTGCCTTGGCCGGATCGTAGGGATTTACGCCGTTCTCGTCGACGTAATAGGGCTCGCCCGGATTCGGCGCGGAGTGACTGCCGATGGGCTTGGCGTAGCCGGCCTGGATACCGTCGATCCAGGCCTTCTTGTCGATCGCCATGTTGATGGCTTTCCGAATCTTCACGTCCTTGGTCGGCCCGGATCCGTTGTTCAGCGAGACCATGATCTTCCCGAAGGCCTCGCCGGTCAGGACCTTGAACTGGCTGTTGCTCTTGAACGCGGCCAGCTGCTCGGGACCGCCGACCTGGCCGATAGCGTCGATGTCGCCGGCCTGGAGCGCGGAGTTCTGCGAGTTGGGATCCTTGATGAACCGGAACTCGATGTCCTTGAGCTTGGCCTTCTGGCCCCAATAGCCGTCATTACGGGTGAGCGCCAGGCTGGAACCGCGGTTCCAGCTCCCGAACTTGAACGGCCCAGTGCCGACGGGGTTGGCCGCGTTCGTCGCATTCGACTTCTGAGAGATGATCGCCGCCGACCCACTCGTCATGTGGAAGAGCCAGTTGTCGGAGTAGGCGGCGAGCGTGACTTTTACGGTGTGGTCGTCGACCACGTCGACGGAGGTGACCGGCTTCCAGTAGTCCTTGTGAGGGTTCGCAGGCTTGGTGGCGGCATCGCCCGCGCGGTCCCACGACCACTTGACATCGGCGGCGGTGAAGGGACTGCCGTCGTGCCACTTGACGCCGCTCTGCAGGTGGAAGGTCACAGTCCTGCCATCGGCGCTGACATCCCAGCTCTTGGCGAGGCTGGGGGTGATCGCCCCGCCCGAATCCATCCGGACGAGTCCCTCGTAGAGGTTGTCGCGAAGGGTGAGGGCGATGGATGCGGTTGCGTCCGCGACGATGTCCATCGTCGTCGGCTCCTGGACGATGCTGACGGTGAGCTTGGGCTTGGACGAAGTCGTGCTGGTCGAGCTGCTCGTCGAGGTGCCGGTGGCGCACGCGGCCAGGACAGCGGAGGCGAGGGGCATGCTGAGCCCGAGCGCGCTGAGGCGCTTCAACATCTCGCGGCGATCCATGTGTGCCCCGAGCCAACCACCGACCAACGAACTCAACTCAGGATCCATTGCTCCCTCCGGATTTGATCTCCGTCGCTGGGCCCGAATGCTACTAGACCTACAGCGGCGGAGTGAATCGCCCGTCGGCGGCGGTCCAGCCGCCATCTACGAGCAGGTAGGACCCGGTGACGTAGGAACTGGCGTCCGAAGCGAGGAATACCACCGCTCCGACCATCTCGCTGGGCTGCGCCCACCGCTTGAGGACGCTCTTCGCCGCGTAGGCGCCGTACCACTCGGGACTCTGTTTGATCTGCTCTGTGAGGGGCGTTTCGACCACGCCCGGGGCGATCGCGTTGACCCGGACACCCTGCTCGCCCACCTCGGACGCCAGCGTGCGGACCAGTTGAAGCGCCCCCGCCTTGGTGGCCGCGTAAACGGCCTGTCCAGGCTCGACCGTCATCGCTCGGATACTGGAGAAGACGATGATGCTGCCCCTGCCGCGAGTGGCCATCGCGCGGCCGTACTCGCGCATCACGCGGAACGTCCCCTTCAGGTTGAGGTCGAGGACCTTCGCGAATGACTCGTCGTCGATGTCGAAAAAGCGGCGCCGAACATTTATCGACGGAGTGATGACAAGGACGTCCGGGGCGCCCGTGGTCGCGAGGGCGGCGGCCACACTCTCGGGCTCCCGCATGTCGAGGTGGAGCGAGTTTGCGAGTCCGCCTTCACCCCGGATCTGAGCGGCCGTTTTCTCAGCCGCCTCGATGTTGAGATCGGCCGCGGTCACCTCCGCGCCCTGCGCGGCGAGCCCGAAGGCGGAGGCCTGGCCGATGCCGCTGCC
>JAYUBK010000217.1:0-4674 GCA_043740835.1 Chloroflexota bacterium | reverse complement strand
CAGCTTTTGGACGACGCGGGCGAGAAAGGAGTCGTATATCGAATGGTGGACGAAGAGGCGCGAGCCGGCGGTGCAGGATTGGCCCTGGCGCGTGAAGCGCATCCCCGAAATGACTCCGTCGGCCGTGACGTCGTCGTCGGAATCGGGGAACACCAGGGCCGGGCTTTTGCCGCCCAGCTCGAGGGAGACCGGAACGATGCGGTCTGCCGCGGCGTGCATCACGAGTCTGCCGACCTCCGTCGAGCCGGTGAAGGACAGCTTGCGCACCGTCGGATGGGCTGTGAGGGCGGCGCCGGCCTCCTCGCCATAGCCGGTTACGACGTTCAGTACGCCGGGCGGGAGGAAGCGATTACAGATGGCCGCCATCCGCAGGACACCCAGTGGCGCGTCCTCCGCAGCCTTCAGGACGAGAGTGTTTCCGGCCGTGACCGCCATGGCTATCTTCATCGCCGAGAGCTGGACGGGCGCGTTCCACGGGACGATTCCGCCGACAACGCCCAGTGGCTCGCGGCGGTTGTAGACGAGGAGGTCCTCGCTGATGGGAATGACCTCGCCCTTCAGCTCCTGAGCGACTCCGCCGAAGTAGCGGAAGATGTCGATCGCGCTCCTGATCTCGGGCCGGGCCTGGGTGCGCAGCGCGTTGCCGGTCTCAGTCGAGACGACTCTCGCCAGCGGGTCGGCATCGGCCTCCAAAGAGTCGGCGATGCGGAGCATTGCAAGTCCTCGCTCGCGGCCGGGGGTGACCCTCCAGCTGTCGAACGCCTCGGCAGCCGCGCGCACGGCGCGGTCGACATCTTCGGATCGCCCGCGGGGCACGTTGGCAATCACTGAGCCGCGGTGGGCCGGGTTCTCGATATTGATGGTCTCGCCGCCGGCGGCGTCGACCCACTGGCCGCCGATGAGCATCCGCTGCCGGGACTCGATGAGCAGCTCTTCTGATTCGATCGTGGCTTCCCTTGTCATCTCATGACCCTCCTCGGGCTTCCGCCGGGTCTATTTCAAGCACCTTGAAGACCGCCGAAAAGTCGCGGCGGCCATAGCCCTGGTGGCTGGCAAGGGCGTACATCTGCTGGGCCGCGGCGGCGATGGCGACGGGAAGGCGAACCTCCGAGGCGGCGGACATGATCAGGCCGAGGTCCTTGTGCATGAGGTCCACCATGAAGCCGGGTGCGAAGTCCTGTCCGCTCGGTGCAGTAGGCACGAGGCCGGCGATGGGGGGTCGCGTCTGCAGCGCCCAGCAGTTCCCCGAGCTCTTACTCATGACATCGAAAAGCACCTGCGGATCCGCTCCAAGTCGCTGCCCCAGGGCGAACGCCTCGGCGACGGCCGCGACCGACGCCGCGGCGACCAGGTTGTTGCAGAGCTTGACCGCCTGGCCCATCCCGCCGGCGCCGCAGTGGATGACGTTCTGTCCCATGGCGCCCAGAAGAGTTCGCTGCGACTCGAGAACCTCCGGATCGCCGCCGACCATGATCGTCAGGGTGCCCTGGGCGGCTCCCAATGACGAGCCGCTGACCGGGGCGTCGAGCATCTGCGCGCCTCGCCCGGTCACCTGTTGTGCGACACGCCGGCTGGTACCGGGGTCGATGGTGCTCATGTCGATCACGACGGTGTTGGGGACGATGCCCTCGACGATTCCGTCCGGTCCCAGGTAGGCAGCCTCCACATGCCGCGAGGCGGGGAGCATCGACACGACGACTTCCTGGTCATGAGCCGCCTCCCGGGCGCTGGCGGCGGCCCTGGCTCCTGCCGCGACAAGGACCGCCACCCCGGCAGGATCGATGTCGAAGACGGTGAGCTGATGGCCGGCTTTGACGAGGTTGAGGGCCATGGGGCGCCCCATCACGCCAAGGCCGATGAATCCGACGCGCTTGCCCATCACTCTTCTCCTCGGCCTTTGACGGCCATCCTGCCGCGCGGCCGGACACGTTCACTGGACACCAGCGTCGATATTAGACCGCACAAAAAACGGCATCGATTCGTAGCCTGGCAACCCGAAAATATTTCCCCTTGCATACCCGATGCGGGCGGCGCATTATTCGTTTCGGCCCCGAGGGACACGCGCAAAGGAGAAGGCGGAAGTCGCAAGACTGAAGTTGGAACCAGAGAGGCGATTCGTCGGGGTCACTTCTTTGTCCGGGTAAATGGTCGAGGTTCGGCAGCGAGTCTGCCGGGCCTTTTTGTTTTGTCCGAGGAGGAACCGAGGGTGGGCGCCACTGGAGCCGCGAGGCGCTGTCGGCATTGAGGCTCGCGAGGTTTGCTCCGACCTCCGGACTTTCCCGCACAAAAATGGGAGGCCACGACAGCCTCCACTTTGCCGGCAGTCCGCGAATCTAAAGGTCGAGGGCCTGAGCGACCAGTTCTCGATGGAAAGTGGGATCGCCGAGCGTGACCTCGGACGCCTTCGCCCTCTTGAAGAAGAGATGCATGTCGTGCTCCCAGGTGAATCCGATGCCGCCGTGCACCTGGATGCCGTCGGCCGTGGCGTGACGATACGCGTCAGACGTATAGGCCTTGGCGATGGAACAGGCGAGCGAGCGGTCGGGCGCGTCGGCCTCGATAGCCCAGGCCGCGTAGTAGGTGACCGACTTGGCGCTCTCGACCTCGAGGAGCATGTTCGCCAGCTTGTGGCTGACGGCCTGGTAGATGCCGATGGGCTTGCCGAACTGCTGTCTCGTCTTGGCGTACTCGACAGTGGTCTCGAGGACGGCCTGAGCGCCACCGACCATCTCCGCGCAAAGGGCGGCCGTGCCCCATTCCAGCGCACGCTTCAGCGGGTTCCAGCCGTTGTCGACCTCGCCCATCAGGTCGCCCTCGCCGACCTCGACGCCTTTGAACTTGACCTCGTACCACTTGTGGGTCATGTCGAGGGTCTTGAGGGGGCTGGTGGAAACCCCCGCGGTGTTGGCTCGGACGAGGAAGAGCGTGATGCCCTCCTCGCCTTCCCCGCGGGTGCGGGCGGGAACGATGATGTAGTCGGCTACGCCGGCGCCGGGCACGAAGAGCTTGGTGCCTTCGAGCTTCCAGCCGGCGCCGGACCTGGTCGCGGTGAGCGTGATGCCCTCGGCATCCCAGCGTCCGGACGGCTCGGTCATGGCAACGGTGGCGCGAGCTTCCCCACTTGCGATGGCCGTCAGGACCTCCTTCTTCTGGGCCTCGGTGCCGGCTTCGAGGAGGGCCGGGACGGCCAGTCCCATGGTCTCGAAGAGAGGTCCCGGAAGAAGCACGCGGCCTGTCTCCTCGAGGACGACGACGAGGTCGAGGAAAGTACCGACGCCGCCGTACTCCTCGGGAATGCCGAGGGCCGTCCAGCCCTGGTCGGCCATCTTCTTCCAGAGGTCGGGGTCGTAGGCGTGTTCGGTCTCCATCTGCTTTCGCACGAATGAGGAGGGCACGGACTTGGCGAGGAAACTGCGCGTCGAGCTCCGGAGCATCTCCTGCTCTTCTGAGAAAGCGAAATCCATATCGTCCGGATTCTAGTGGGACTGAGTGCAGCGTCTCCGAATCGCGTTATTTCGGAGACACTGCAGGCAGATGGCTCCCCAATTCGCACCCGGTCTTGCGACGATGCGTCGTCTGGTTGACGTCGCCCGAGGCGCCGCGCTCGCCGACATCGTCGTCCACGGTGGGACGCTCGTGAACGTCTTCACCGAGGAGATCCTCCCCGGCTGGGGAATCGTCGTGGCCGACGGCCGAATAGCCTACCTCGGGCCGGACGCCGCCGAATTCGAAGCCGGCGAGCGCATCGATGTCGGCGGCGCGCTCCTCTCGCCCGGGCTTGTCGAGGGCCACACGCACCTCATGCGGATGAGCCTTGCCGAGACAATTCCCCTGCAGTTGGCGGCCGGGATCACAACGACCATTCTGGAATCGATGGAGGTCGCCTACATCACGGGGGCCGCCGGCGTCCGAGAGCTCCTCGCCGAAGCCGCCGGGATGCCCGGGCAGGTCCTGTTCACGGTTCCCACGCTCACCGGCTTCGACCCGCTCCACGAGGCGTTCCTGGGCAGCGGGCCGGAGTGGGAGGAGTTGCTCGACCTGCCCGGGATCATCGGGGTGGGTGAGGCCAACTGGACCGAGGTACTCAAAGGCAACGCGCGGGTCGACGCCCTGGTGGCGGGGGCACTGCGTCGCGGGCTTACCGTCGAGGGTCATGGCGCCGGGGCCAGGCCGGCTGCGCTTAACGCCTTCGCGGCCTACGGGATCACGGCCGACCACGAGGGGATTGATCCCGTCGACGAGGTCAACCGCATGCGGCTCGGAATATGGGCGATGGGGCGGCACGGCGCCACCCGCCAGGACCTGCCGGCGATCGCGGGCCTCTGGCGGGAGGGCGACATCGCGGCCCTCGGACGTTTCGCTCTCGTGACCGACGGAGTCGAGCCCGCGGAGCTCAGCCAGGGGCGATCGCTCAACAATGTTGTCGACCTCGCCGTCGAAGGTGGCATGCCGCGCCCGCGGGCCATACGGATGGCAAGCCTCGCTGTCGCGGAGAGGTTCGGGATTCAGCGCTGGATCGGAGGCCTCGGCCCGGGAATGATCGCCGACATTGCGATCCTTGACCCCGAGTGGCCGGGTTTCAAGGCGTTGCGGGTTCTGACGGGTGGCCGGCCTCCCACCGTGCCAAGGCGGCACACCTACCCCGTGGCGATGACCCGCACCGTCTCCATCCCG
>JAYUBK010000216.1:0-4706 GCA_043740835.1 Chloroflexota bacterium | reverse complement strand
GTGGACCCAGGGGGATTCGAACCCCCGACCTTCTGAATGCCATTCAGACGCGCTCCCAGCTGCGCCATGGGCCCACGCCGATTGCCCATGATACCGGCCCCGGCCGGGGCAGCCGGGATCAGGCGGGGGGCGTGAAGCCGAGGATCGCCCCGATTAGGAGACCGGCGACAAGCAGCGCACCGGCCCGGCGCGTGTGGACGAAGGTTACCGCCGCGTACCAGAGAGGCCAGATCGGGAAGTCCGGCGGGGGCTTCTCCGGGCGCGGCCGCCGCATGTATGGCCAGGCCGAGCGGAGTCTGGGGAGGGCGAGCAGGGAGATGGTCGCCGCCAGGGGCAGCGCCCCGAGCGGAATCAGGACCACCACCGCGACGTAGAACGCGAACATCATCGCCAGCGTCGCCACCCGCGCCCGGCCTTCGCCGAGCAGGACCGGCAGCGTGTTGATGCCCTTGGGCTCATCCCACTGAAGCTTGTCGATGTGCTTGCCAAAGAGGACTGTGGTGCAGAGGAGCGCGTAGGGGATGGTTGCGGCCACGACCTGCCAGGGCAGGTGACCGGTGGCCGCGAAGTAGGTGCCCCCGACCATCCGAGGTCCCCACACGACGAACACCACCGGTTCGCCCAGCCCGCGCTTCTTGAAACGAAGAATTGGGGCGGCATAACCCACCGAGCCCACGAGTCCCAATAGGGCGAACGCGATCACGGGCCAACCCCGTCCGATGGTGAGCACGATGAGGATGCCGAGGTCGATGAGGTTAAGGACCATGAAGGCGATGATCATCGTTCTCCGCGTCGCCAGGCCCGACAGCACCGGGTGCGGCGCGTACAACGCCCTCGGGTAGTCGGCGGTGTCGTTGCCGAGGCTCTCGTCGAAGACATCGTTGATGAGGTTGTTCGCAGCGTGGGCGATGACAATGCCCAGCGCCGCCAGGGCGAAATACCACGCGTTGAATCCAGCTGCCCGGACCGCCAACAGGCCGGCTATGGCCGCGGCGGTGAAGGTCATCGGGTGGACGCACGCGCGCGTGAGAACGAGCCAGCGCGTGACGACGTCGTTCGCTCCGGCGGGGGCGTTGCAGGTGCCCATCACCACCTTCCAGGCCAACAGCGGGTTGCCCGGGTTGCCGGTCTTTATCTGCTCCATCGCCTTGAGTGTAGGTTTGGACCGTGGAGCGCCGCAGCCTGGGAACTTCAGGACTCACAGTGCCCGCAATCGGCCTGGGGACTTGGCGGACATTCGATACGGAGGAGGATCGCGAGCCTCTCGTCCAAGCGGCGGTCGACGCCGGAATCGACCTCTTCGACTCCTCCCCGATGTATGGGCGCGCCGAGGAGGCGCTCGGCAAAGCTCTCGCCCGAGGCCTGCGCTCCGAGGTTCTGGTTGCCTCCAAGATCTGGACGCCGGACGCCGCGGAGGGGCGGCGGCAGGCCGAGCGCGCGGTCGGCTGGTTCGGCGGCAGGGTCGATATCTACCAGGTCCACAACCTGGTGGCGTGGCGTGAGCAGCTGGCGATGCTCGAGGCGATGAAGGCCGAGGGGAGGGTCGGCGCGGTTGGCGCGACCGACTATCGCGAGGCGAGCTTCGAAGATCTTGCGGATGTCATGCGCACGGGCCGGCTGGACATGATCCAGATCCCTTACAACCCGATCCGGCGGGAGGCGGAGAGCGCGCTTCTACCGCTGGCGGCGGAGCTGGGACTTGGCGTCCTCACAATGAGCCCGCTCCAGGGGGGAATCCTGGAACGGCAGCCTACCCGCGAGCAGCTGGCGGAGCTCGGGGTCGAAACCTGGCCACAGGCCGTCCTGAAATGGATTGCCAGCGATCCCCGGGTCAGCTGCGTGCTGACGGCGACCAGCCGACCTGAGCGCGCGACCGAAGCGAGCCTGGCCGGTGACCAGCCCTTCTTCGACTCGGCCCAGCGTGAGCTCGTGGTCCGCATCGCAAACCCCTAGCGGACCCAACCAGGCATGTGCGGGCGGTTCGGCCTCACCAACACTCGGGGGCGGGTATCCAGGATGTTCCCGGGAGTCCAGCTGCCACCCGACCTCGAGGCTCGCTACAACATCGCTCCCACGCAGCCGATCCTCGCCGTGGGTCGCGCGCGAGCCGATCTGTTGCGTTGGGGAATTGCCGGTAAGACTCCCACCGGCCACTTCAACCTTCGGACCGAGACCGTTCTCCGGCTGCCGCCTGGCGGGGAGTTCCTGACGGAGGGACGAGTTATCGTTCCCGCCAGCCATTTCTACGAATGGACAGGGCGCGCCGGTCACCGCCGGCCACTTGCGATCGCACGCCGGGATGGGCACCTGCTGGCTCTGGCGGGTCTTCGCTCCACGTGGCTGGACCTGGCCACGGGGGAGATCCTCCCTGCGGTAACCCTCCTGACGACGGAAGCCAATACGCTGGTGGCCGGCTTCCACAACCGGATGCCCGTGATCCTCGATGACGCCGAGCGCGAGGAGTGGCGGAACGGGCAGTTGCTCAGCCGCGACCGCCTCCACGAGCTCCTGGTCCCATTTCCGGACGGCCGCCTCGAGGCGACGCCGGTGTCGAAGTTGGTCAACAACGCCAACAACGAGGGGCCTGGACTTCTTGAACCCCCGCAGCCGGAGACCGAGGAGCAATTGGAACTGCTCGCCTAGCCCGTGGGCGACATCGCGGGTCGCACCCGCCGCCGATCCTAACTCAGTCGACGAGGCCCTGGTCTCGGACCGCCCGCAGCGCCTCCTCGGCGACTTCCACCGTCTGGTCGATCTCGGCCGGTCCGTGGGCGGTCGAGATGTACATCTTGAAACCGGGGTTGACGAAGATTCCGCGCCTCAGCAGTTCGACGCCGAAGGCCGCCGAGGCGGCCCGATTCTGCCGCAGGTAATCTGCCTGGTTGCGAATTTCTCCGGCGCCGATGATGGGGTCGCCGAAGGCCGGCGGGCCGAGCACCTGGAAGGGGATGCCAAGGCGCGCGGCGGCCTCTCTGAAGCCGGTTGCTAGCGCGCTGCCGGCGGCGGCGATCTTCTCCGGACCACCCTCCTCCTCGAGCACTTCAAGTGCTGCGAGACCGGCCGCGCAGGAGAGCGGGTTGCCGTTCAGCGTGTTTCCCATGTAGACGGCGCGCTCGTTGCGATCGGAGCGCGGGACTGTGAGCTCGATGAGGTCGCGGCGTCCGGCAACGGCCGCGAGCGGCAGGCCACCTCCCATCGCCTTGGCAAGGGCGGCGAGGTCAGGCGTGACGCCGTAAACGTCCTGGGCGCCCCCGAGGGCGAGCCGAAAGCCCGTCACCACCTCGTCGAAGACGAGGAGCGCGCCAGTCCTGTCGCAAATCTCGCGCAAGCCCTGAAGGAAGCCCGGCTCGGGCGGAATCGCGCGCTGGACCGGCTCGACGATGATTGCGGCCAGGCGATCGCGATTGGACTCGGCAAGCGCGGCAGTGGCCGGCAGGTCGTTGAAGGGGGCGACGACGACCGAGTCCGTGACGCCGGCCGGGATGCCCAGCGATTCGGGGACCTGGACCGTGCCCTCGAGAGTCTGGAGACCGTAGTCGTGCGAACCGTGATAGCCACCGGCGAACTTCAGGATGGTGTCGCGGCCCGTCGCGGCGCGCGCGATCCGGAGGGCGTAGAACGTCGCCTCGGTGCCTGAGCTGCAGAATTTCACGGCCTCGGCGCAGGGCACCAGCCGCATGATCCGCTCGGCCAGCTTCAACGCCGGCTCGTTCAGGTAGTAATAGGTCGTGCCGCGGGCTGCCTGGGCCTGGATGGCGGCGACGATGCGCGGATGTGCGTGCCCGAGCACCAGCGGCCCCGAGCCGAGCACGTAATCGACGAACGGCCGACCGTCCGTCGACCAGATCGTGGCGCCCTCGCCGCGCTCGACGACGAAGGCCAGGTCGGCAGGAAGTCGGAAGCCTCCGAGAGTCGCGCCCGGGCTCAGCGAATTGATGCGGTCGAGTTCGGATGAGGGCATCGCCCGATGGTAGGCCGTGCGACCTGCGTCAGATCGCCCCGTCCTAGACTTCGCGGGTGGGCGCACCCTCCATCGAGGAGATCTATGACGAGCTGACAGCCGGCTACACGAAGAGCGTCCGGGTCGAGCAGCTCGTCTTCGCGGCCGCAGAGAGTCACCAGGGCCTGCTGCCGAGTCGCGAGGAGATCGCCGAGGAGCGCACTCACAAGCAGTCGGAGAAGCGGGGCGCCGAGGTGCGCCAGGGCGAGTTCCTGGGTGCGCTGCTGGCGCGTGTCAGACCCGGCACGCACCTCTGCCACGCGATGCTGCGGCCACGCGCCGAGTCGTTGCTGCTGCGCGAGGACTTCCAGAGCAGCGGCCATGCGGACCTCGGCCTTGCCACCGTCAACCGGGTCGGCGATGCCGGCCACGTCGAGCTCCGCAACCGTCGCTTCCTCAACGCCGAGGACGATGCGGCGACGGCGGCTCTCGAGATCGGAGTGGACCTCGTTCTCATGGACCCGGCCTGCCGGGTGGGAGTCCTGCGGGGCAGCGTCGTCGATCATCCTCGTTACGCGGGGCGGCGCGTGTTCAACGCCGGCATCAACCTGACGCACCTCTACCACGGCCAGATCTCGCTCGTCGATTTCTTCATCTCGCGCGAGATGGGCCTGCTCGGGAAGATCTACCGCGGCCTGTGGCTCACCGATGAATGGGAGAACGGGCTCGAGGAGACGGCGGAGAAACCCTGGATCGCGGCCGTCGA
>JAYUBK010000215.1:0-14605 GCA_043740835.1 Chloroflexota bacterium | reverse complement strand
ATCAGGTTTACGCACGCGGCGGTGCCTTGCAGCGCCCTTGGAGCTTTGCTAGACTTCGGCCCCGGAAGCGGCACAAGGGTTCATCGCAGCCCGAAGTCGAATCAAGGTCTCTGCCCACGTTTTTGTATTCAATCCACCACCGGCCTGTGATCAGTTTGTGGATAAGCCGGCTTCCTGGTTTTGAACAGGCGTCGTGACGGGTTCGATGAGTTCCTGACAGGCAGGAATTGCGTGCCTTCCCGATGTCTTTTCCACACTCGTTACACAGGAGCAGCAGAGCTTGCAGGTCGGGTCGGAAACCTGCCTGTCGGCAAGGGTGGCCATATACGCGGGTGGCGATCCGGAGCCGAGGGTCACAGAAGTGCAGGGGACTGGTCCGCAAGAACTTATCCACAGGCTTTGCACCGATTTGGAGGGACTTATCCTCTCCCAGGGCGGTGGCATTCCCCAGGCGGCGATTCGTGCCCTGGTTGAAAACCTGATCCATGCGGGATTCCGCTCTGTCACCATCTCGGTCCTTGACGACGGCCAGACGATCAGGGTCGCCGACCAGGGATGCGGTATCGAGGACAAGGAGCGGGCCCTGCAGCCGGGATTCTCGACGGCCGACGAGGACCAGCGCCGGGTCATCAAAGGCGTCGGCAGCGGTCTCGCCATCGCGGCCGGAATCGCCTCGGCCGCGGGTGGCCGTCTAGAGGTCTCCGACAACCTGGGCCGCGGCACCGTCGTCACCCTCTCGGTCGGGGTGGCAGGCACATCCACTCCACGTCCCCGGACGACCGCTGGAAAGTCGACGGCCGATCCCCGCCCGACCGAGCTCAGCGACTACGGCAAGCGTGTGCTCCTGCTCCTGGCCGAACTCGGAGGGGCAGTCGTCCCAACAATCTGCGATGAGCTCCGCATCTCGACCTCGGTCGCCGGCGCAGAGCTCGAGGCTCTTTCGCGTCTGGGCCTTCTCGATCCCACTCGAGACGGACGCCTCGCGCTCACCCCCGCGGGACTCCGTTACCTCGACGGGATCTTTGTCGAATGAGCAGCCTGAGCCAGGAGCAGGTTTGGTTGGCGGTCCAGGAGGAGCTCCGCTACCAGCTGGCCAAGCCCAGCTACGAGACCTGGGTCAAGAACGCCTCCCTGCTGTCAACGGACGGCAACACGTTCCGGATCGGAGTTCCCAGCAAGCTCGCCAAGGACTGGCTCGAGGACCGCTTTGCAGGGCTCATTCAGGAGACGTTGCAGGCAGTCACCGGCACCGAGGCGGAGGTCGACTTTGTCGTCACCGCGTCCGGCACGCGGGGACGCCAGGTCCATGACGAGGACGACGAGCAGCGCTTCGGCGCCGAGGAACAGGAGGCGGCGGATGTCTCCTCCATGCCTCTGACCGAGCTCAACGAAAAGTTCAAGTTCAGCGCCTTTGTCGTCGGCAACAACTCTCGTTTCGCCCACGCCGCCGCCATGGCGGTCGCGGACGCGCCCGGCCAGTCCTATAACCCGCTCTTCCTCTACGGAGGCGTGGGACTCGGGAAGACTCACCTCATGCACGCGATCGGCCACGAGGTCCGCCGCCGCTTCCCCAAACGCCGTGTGGCCTACCTCACCTCGGAGCAGTTCATGAACGAGGTCATCGCCTCCATCCAGACGGCCCAGATGTCCGACTTCAGGCACAAGTACAGGACTGTCGACGTCCTCCTGATCGACGATATCCAGTTCCTGGCCGGCAAGGACCGCACGAAGGAGGAGTTTTTCCACACCTTCAACGCTCTGCACGAGATCAACAAACAGATCGTCATCTCCTCGGACCGGCCGCCCAAGGAGATTCCTACCCTGGAGGACCGCCTGCGCTCCCGGTTTGAGTGGGGATTGATCGCCGACATCCAGCCTCCCGACTTCGAGACCCGCCTCGCGATCCTGAAGTCGAAACTCGGTGCCGGCGGCGGGTTCGTTTCCGAGGACGTGCTCACCTTCATCGCGCACAAGGTCCAGAAAAACATCCGTGAGCTCGAGGGCGCCCTCACGCGGGTGATCGCCTTTGCCTCCATCCACCAGAGGGAAGTTGATGCCGAGGCCGCCGCGGTGTTGCTCTCGGACATCATCCCGGCAGCCTCCCGCCGCCCGGTCACCATCGACCGCATCCAGCGCATCGTGTCCGATCACTACGGGATCCCGCTCGAGGAGATGAAGGGCAAGCGCCGCGACAAACACATCGTGTTTCCACGCCAGGTGGCGATGTACATAGTCCGCGAGGAGACTCCCTCGAGCCTCCCCGTTATAGGTCAGGCCTTTGGGGGTCGCGACCACACGACCGCTCTCCATTCGATCGACAAGATCGCTAACGAGATGAAGGACGACGAGCGCCTCCGGAACGAGATCCAGTTTCTCCGCGAACGGCTGTACGAGGATCGCTAGATGGGACTGCACACCCTGCGGGGGAATCCTGATGGACGTGTGGGGGATAACCGCCACCGCCTGGAGTTGTTCACCGGCTTGCTTGCCGCGGGGCCTGGTAAACCCCGGTTTTTCCTATACGCTTTGCGCCCCGGCGCCGAGATCGGCCTCAACTCGGAGCGCACACCGTCCACAGGCCCTACTACTACGTCGGCTGATCAAATAACTAGTCATATTCAGAACCCTGTGGGGACAACAAGGAGCGAAGCTTGAAAGTCACCTGTATGCCGGGACCGTTCGGCCAAGCTCTCCAGGCCGTCTCCCGCGCCATCTCGGCCCGCACAACCCTGCCCATCCTGAACAACATCCTCATCACCACCACCGAGGAAGGGCTCTCCCTGACAGCGACCAATCTCGAGATCGGGATCCGCAAGATCGTTCCCGCGGAGGTTGCCGACGAAGGCTCGACGACGGTGCCGGCGAGGCTCCTCACTGACTTCGTGGGAACGCTTCCAGACCAGGAGCTCACGATGGAGCTCGATTCCCAGACCCAGACTCTGAGCCTGCGCTGTGCCCGTTTCGATACTCACATCAAATGCATTGAAGCCGAGGAGTTTCCGCCCAGTCCTCGCCCTGACGAGGGAGACCGCCTGGAAGTCGCCCTCGACGAGATGTTGCGAGCCGTCGACCAGACCCAGATGGCGGCTTCGACCGACGAGGCACGACCTGTCCTCACAGGAGTGCTCTTTCAGGTCCAGGGCGCCAGCCTGACCCTCGCGGCCACTGATGGGCACCGACTTGCGGTACGAAAGCTGACGGCCGAACGAGCCGATGACATCGACGCCAGTCTCATCGTCCCGGCCCGGGCTCTCGGCGAGTTGGGGCGTGCCTTAAAAGGAGAGGGTCAGAAAGTGGAGATCATCGTCTCCAAGGCCCGTAACCAGATCTTTTTCCGGGCCGGGACCTCGGAGGTCAACTCGCGTCTGATCGACGGCAACTACCCCAACTATTCACAAGTTATCCCCACCAAGAGTTCAACGGTTGTCAGCGTGGCCACGTCCGCGCTGGTGCAGACCGTCAGGGCAGTCTCGCTCTTCGCAAAGGACAGCGCGAACGTTATTCGGATCAAGACGGGAAGCGACAGCCTCATCCTGTCGGCGACGACGAACGAGGTCGGCGACAGCCAGGCCGATGTTGAAGCCTCGGTGGAGGGCGCAGAGATCCAGATCGCCTTCAACGCGCGCTACGTCCTGGACGCCCTCGGAGTGCTCGACGGCGAGAAGGTGGAGTTTTTGTTCAACGGTCCACTGAGCCCGGGCCTGATCCGGCCGCCTGGCAAGGAGGACTACGTCTACGTGATCATGCCGGTCCGGGTGGCGATGTAGTCGCAACAGAATTGCGACTTGTCTCCCTCAGCCTCCGAAACTACCGCAACTATGCCCGGCTCGACCTCGAGCTCTCGCCGCGGTTGAACGTATTCCTGGGAAAAAACGCCCAGGGTAAGACGAACCTTCTCGAGGCCGTCAGCCTGCTGGCACTTTCCTCCTCCCAGCGGGCCAGGCGTGAATCAGAGTTGGTGGGAAAACTTGGCGGCGAGGCGCGCATCGAGGCAGTCGCAGAGAGCCATGGACGACAGGTGGAGATGGCGATCAAACTCACCGTCATCGTCGGGGAGGCGGACCGGACGTCGAAGACCATCCGGATCGACGGACAGGCCCGCCGGGCCGTGGACCTCCCCGGCGAGTTGCGCGCAACAGTCTTCTGGCCCGAGGACCTGAATCTCGTCAAGGGGGGTCCCGAGCATCGGCGGAGGTTCCTCAATCAGATGCTCGTCCAGGTGGAAAAGGGTTATGGCCGCGCGCTTGCCGGTTACAGGCGCGTGCTGGATCAGAGAAACTCGCTGCTGAAGCGCGTGGCGGCGGGTTTCGAGCCGCTCGCGGCCCTGGACGTATGGGATGAAGAGCTGGCCCGCCACGGAGAATTGATCCTTCGTGCCCGGCGTGCGGCGGCCTCCCAATTGGGTCCTCTCGCGGCCGGCAACCATGAGGCGATTGCTGCAGGGGAGGCTTTCGACCTGGCCTACGAGTCCCCTGACCTGCCCCTGGCACAACAGCTGGCCGTGTCCCGGTCGGAGGACCTTCGCCGCGGCTCGACGTCGGTGGGGCCGCACCGTGACGACCTGCGCATCGAGGTCGGAGGCGCCGACGCCCGCAGCTTCGCCTCCCAGGGTCAGCAGCGCAGCGCAGTCGTCAGCCTGAAGCTTGCCGAGGCCGATCTCGTGGAGGCGCGCTCGGGGGAAAGGCCCATTCTGCTTCTCGATGACGTCCTCTCCGAGCTGGACGGCGATCGTCGGTTGGCGCTTCTGGCCAGGGTCGGAGATCGCGGCCAGGTGATCGTCACATCGGTGGAAGCGGAGCCATTCCCGGCCGAGTTGATCGAGCGGGCGACCGTTCGCTGCATCTCGGCCGGGCATGTCACGGCCTGTGCATAAGCTCGGCAAGCTGCTGCCGGGGATCATCGCCAAACAGCCCGGGGGCGGGCGGATGATCGCTCTCCAGGTCGGCATTCGCTTTCGGGAGATCCTCGGCCCGGCCCTGGCAGGCGATTGCGAGGAGATCGAGCTCCATGGCTCGGTGCTTACCGTCATCACCCGCAACCCGGCACTCGCCCACCAACTGCGCCTGGACGCGGAGATCCTCCTCGGCCGGCTCAATGACTCCGGCACCCCGCGTAAGGTGCGCGAGCTTCGCGTCCGCAATGGTCGGGGGCCCGGTCCCCTGCGGTGAAGCTCAGCCGGGAGCAGGTTCGAGCGAGCGCCGAGCTGCGGGTTCCGGCTCGGATCGTCGCCGGGGCCGGGACCGGGAAGACAGCCATCATCGCGGAGCGCTTCCGGCGCCTGGTGGCGGCTGGGGCCTCACCGGCCTCGATTCTCGTCATGACGTTCACCGAGCGGGCCGCCGGCGAGATGCGAAGCCGGATCGAATTGGGGCTGGCCGACCAACTCGGCTCCTGGATGGGCGAGTTGTGGATCGGCACCTTCCACTCGACGGCGCAGGCCCTGCTCAGGGAGGAGGGATGGCGGACAGGCGTTCCTTTCTCATTCGCCATTCTGGCCGGTGCCGAACGCTGGATCCTCCTCCGGCAGCTGCTCTGGGAGGTGGGCGACCCGGTGCTGGTGGGCGTCGAACGTCCCGACGACCTTGTCGGACCCCTCCTCCGGCTTCTGGAGCGCTTCAAGCAGGAACTGATTCCACTGCCACGCGTCGAAGCCTGGGCGCGGGCCAGCGCGGACAGGGAGCTTGGGGAGCAGATGCTTGCGGCAGTCCGGCTTTTCCGCGCTTATGATCGCCGCTGCCGGGAGCAGCGGCTGCTCGACTTTGACGACCTTCTCCTGCGGCTGATCGACCTCTTCGAGAGGAGGCCGGAGGTCAGGGAGCGGAGCGTAAAACGTTTTACGTCCCTGCTGATCGATGAGTATCAGGATTCGAACCTGGCCCAGGAGCGCATCGTCGAGTTGCTCGGAAGCCATGGGCAGGTGACCGTGGTAGGCGACGACGACCAGAGCATTTATCGCTTCCGTGGCGCCTCCCTGGCCTCGATGGCCCGCTTCGTCGAAGCCTTCCCGGCCGCTCGCACCTGGGCTCTCGGGCGAAACCGGCGCAGCACCGCCAACATCACCGCGGCTGCTTCGGCGGTGATTGCCCACAACGAAGACCGCATGCCCAAACAATTGACGGCGTCGGCCAGGGCTGGTCCTCGGATCCGCCTCTGGCACTGCGATGACGGACTCGATGAGGCGCTCGCCATCTCCGATGAGATCAGGCGCCTTCAGGTCGCCGGGATCCCCCTCTCCGGAATCGCGCTGCTGGTCCGCACCAACGCCCTGACCCGCCTCCCGGTCCTGGCACTCCGCGCGAGCGGCATCCCTTTCCAGCTCTGGGGCGCACGCGGCTTCTACAGGCGGCCGGAGATTCTCGACGCAATCGCCTACTTTCGCGTCATCAATGACTCCGGGGACGAGGTCGCGATCGCTCGACTTCTCGGGAGCCCCGGGGCGGGCATCGACGTGGAGGCGGCCCTCGACCGGCTGCGCGAGGCCAGGCTCGCGGGGACGTCGCCTCTGCAGGCGCTGGGCACGTGGGCGCCTGCGGCGGCTTTGGTGGCCCGGCTGCGAGCCCTGCGGGAGGCATCGACGCGCCTCGGGGTCGACGACCTGTTCTTCGAGCTGATGAGCGTCACCGCCTACCTTGAGGTGGCGAGTTTCGCGAGCGAGAACGAGCGTCGCCAGGCGGCCGCCAACCTGGGCAAGCTGGCCGAACTGCTCGAGAACTACTGCTCGCGGCGCAGCGACCATTCCCTGCGGGAGTTCATGGTCTATCTGGACCTGGTCCTGCTGTCCGAAATCGACGAGGAAGTGGCCCAGGCGGACGATGTCGAGGATGCCATTCAGGTGATGACGATCCACCAGGCCAAAGGCCTCGAGTTCGAAGCAGTGTTCGTTCCCTCGGTCGTGGAGGGCAGGCTGCCGCAGTCGCGCCGCCACGACCGCTTCGACGTTCCGGCGGGCCTGGCCCCGGCAGTGCCCGGAGTGGGCCGGGAGGATCACGTCGCGGAGGAGCGCCGCCTGCTCTACGTTGCCATGACCCGTGCTCGCAGGCACCTCTACCTGAGCTGGGCCGGCCGATACGAAGGCAGCCGGGTTTGGCGCCCATCGCGCTTCATCGACGAGCTCAAGAGCGCCGGCCAACGGCACTTCGTGGATGCGGAGATAGCCCCCCTGGCGGGGTTCTCAAGATCTCTCCTGGGCGGCCTCCCACCCTCGGCCGAGGTGGAGCCGGACGGGGCGCAGGTTGGTGGCCTCGCCGAGCCCATCTCACCCATTCGACTCTCCTTCAGCGCCATCGACACCTACCGCGGGTGCCCCCGCCAGTACCGCTTCCGCTACCTGCACCGTCTGCCGGTGGCTTCCAGCGCAGAGGGCCAGTACGGCGACATCGCGCACCTCGCCCTGCAGCGGCTTGGAACTCTCCGTCAGGAGGGTCATGAGATCGACGAGGAGCTCTTTGAGCGCGTCTATGCCGAGGCCTGGGCCGCGCAGCCCTTCACCGATATTCGCCGCCGTCCTGCATACGAAAAGCTTGGCCGTCTCCAAATCGGCCGCTACCTCGCCGCCGGCGGTCTGGCCGTCGCGCCCGTGTCCGTCGAGCAGTCGTTCACAGTCGACCTCGGCGGCTGGAGCCTGCGTGGCATAGTCGACCGAATCGACCCACCCTCACCCCCGGTGGCTGGCGCGCCGTCCCCTTCTGGCGACGAGGTGGCGGACGTCCGGATCGTCGATTACAAGACCGGCACGCCGCTGCCCGCCAGCCGCCTCAAACGCGACCTTCAGCTCGCCCTCTATGCCCTCGGCGTCCAGCGCGCCCTGGGCCTGGCCGCGATCGAACTTGAGATCGTCTATCTGAAGGAGGGCAAGTCGGTGGTCGTCGTGGCGGATCCCGAGTTGCTCGCGGCTGCCGAGGGGATGGGACGGGAGGTGATGAGCGCGATCCGGGCGGGCCGGTTCGAAGCCCGGCCGGAGAGGCGCCGATGCTCTCTATGCGCCTACCGGCTCGCCTGCGACGAGGCGCTGTAGGTGGCGGCCAGTTGCAGGCATTCGTGGGCGATGTCCAGACTGGCGTAGGGCCGGGATATCGAGTCCGCTCGGTCGGCCATCGCGCGGTAGGTGGGGCTACCCTGGGCGGTGAGCTCGACGACGGCTTTGTGGAGCTGCTCGCTCTTGGGCACGTAGCGCCCGATCCCCATCTCTTCGACAAAGGCGACGTTCTGGGTCTCCTGGCCCGGCAGGTAGCTCGTCAGTAGGACCGGGACTCCGGTGGCCAGCGCCTCGCCGATGGCGCCCGGCCCCGCCTTCCCCACTGAGAGGTCTGCCGCCCGCATCAGGTCGGGCATGTTGTCGACAAAACCAAGAATCAGCGCCCGGTGGCCGAAATCGACCCGGCTCAGGCGGCGCTTCAGCTTGTCGTTGCGGCCGCAGACGACGATCAGTTGCCAGTCCACGTCGCGGGCCGACAGCGCCCGGACGTGCTGGAGGAGCTTGCCGGAGCCCTCGCCTCCGCCTGTCACGAGGATCGTGAAGCGGTTCTCGTCGAGGCCGAGGCGGCGCCGGACCGCCGCGCGCTCACCAGGGGCGGGCGGCCGGAAGCGGAGATCCACAGGGAGGCCGAGCAGCCGCAGCTTCTCCTCTGGTACCCGAGCCCGCAGGCAGGCCTGGCGGGCTCCCTCGGTCGGTACGACGATTCTGTCCACGCGCGGGAACATCCAGCCCCGGTGGAACTCGACGAGGTCGGTGATCACGGTCACCAGACCGCGGCGGCGGCCACCCCGCTGGATGGCCTGCCAGGCCATTTGATTGAGAAGGGGGTGCACCGATAGGACGAGGTCAGGGTCGTGTTGCTGAATGAAGTGGCTGATGCCGCGTCGCACCTGGCCGCCGAAGACTCCCCGGATCGCCGCGAAAGCCGGTCGTGTGTTGGAGCTGTGATAGACGGCGCCCCACACCGCCGGCGAGCGCTGGATCATCGGCGAGTAGAGGCCGGCCAGCCGCCTCACGAGTGTCGAGGAGGTGGATTCGCCCATCAGCGGATCGACCATGTGGATCTGGGCCCGCGGCTCCAGTTGGAGGATCGCCGCCTGCAGCGAGCGAGCCGCTGCCCGGTGCCCGCCCCCCGTGTCGGAGAAGAGGACCAGGATCGAGGGCCCGTCGGCCGCGGCCAGTTGAGGAGCGGTTACGACTGCCTCCCCCATCTCATGCCCCGGATCATATCGACACCGTCCTCTGATCCCGCACCGACAGGAATAGCACGCGCGGCGCTACGGTATTCCTTCAGAAGTGCCCGCCCCCGGAAATCACCTGGCTCCCCACTTCGGTACGAGCGACAGGCCCCAGGCTCGCCTGGCGGTCATATCCATGCATACCTCCCCGACGGCTTCGCTGGGACACAGCGCGAACGGCGGGATGAACGTCTATGTTCACCAGCTCTGCAGCGCCTGGAGCCGCTCCGGTGTGGCCACCGACATCTTCACGCGCCGCCTCGGCGCCGACGACCCGAGCGTCGAGCAGATCGCTCCCCTGAGCCGCGTCATCTACCTTCCCGCAGGTCCCTTCGAGACCGACAAGTACGGCCTCGCCGTCCACTCGGCCAGCTTCGCCGAGTCGATAGCCGCCTTCATCCGCGCCGACGGGCGCCAGCCGGACCTGATCTACAGCCACTACTGGCTCTCCGGACTGGCCGGATTCCACCTTCAGTCCGCAATGAGTCTTCCCTGGGCGCACACCTCTCATACCCTCGCACTCGTCAAGAACCGCCAGTTGGCGCCCGGAGCCCACCCCGAACCGGAGGTCCGGATCCGGGCCGAGGAGATGATCGCCCGCGAGGCCGACCTGCAGATCGTCAGCACCGCCGCCGAGGGCTCCGATCTTGTTGAGGTCTACGGAGCAGATTCGGAGAAGATCGCCGTGGTTGCCCCGGGGGTGGACCTGGCGACCTTTGGTCCCATGGATCGCCCCGAAGCGAGGGCCAAGATCGGCTATGCGGGGAGCCGAATCCTCCTCTTCGTCGGCCGCCTCGAGCGCCTCAAGGGAGTGGAGATCATCCTCCACGCTCTCGCACGCGTCACGGATCGGCACGATGATGTCCGCCTCCTCGTGCTCGGCGAGGACAGCCGCGACGCCATCGAGAACGAGAAGGACCGCCTGCGCGCCATTGCCGGGGACCTCGGGATCGCGTCGAAAGTGGATTTCCTCGGACCCGTTGCCCATCACGAGTTGCCCTACTTCTACTCTGCCGCCGAGGCCTGCCTGATGCCGTCCTACAGCGAATCGTTCGGGCTCGTCGGCCTCGAGGCCCAGGCGTGCGGGTGCCCGGTCATCGCCTCCAACGTGGCCGGCCTCGCATCGGTGGTACGGGACGACGTGACCGGTTATCTCGTCAGCGGAGCCGAACCCGCCGACTACGCGGACCGGATCCTACGGGTTCTTGACACCCCGCAACAGTCAGAGCTCATGGGTCGGCGTGGGATTCTCCTCGCCCAGCGATTTGATTGGAATCACACAGCCGATCGCGCCTGGTCCGCCCTGGCGCCACTTCTTGAGGAAGCCCCCGCCGAGAAGGTCTTCAGCGAGAACTGACCGGGCGTAAAACGTTTTACGTCGAGCGTCTACAGGCCGGCCCAGTGCAGCGACCGACAGCTGTACGGGAAGCTGGCCGCGTCGAACCCGGTCAGGCGCTGAAGGGCAGTGCCGTCGGCGTTCATGAGCCAGATCTGGGCGCTTCCCGCCGGTCCGGATAGGAATGCTATCTGGTGGCCGTCGGGTGAGGGCCGCGGACTCGTGGCATCGGCTCCGAGTGTGCCCGCCAGAGCAATCTGGGGAGTCAGCCTGGGGGGCGGTAGCGAGGCGTTGATCCTGAACACGCGCCAGCGCGCCTGGCCGTCGACTTGTATCAATGCGCTGAATGTCATGGAGTTCGAGTCGGCCAGCCATGCCGGTTCGGAGATTTCCCCGGTCGCCACCGTTGTCAGCAGGCCTGTTCCGGTGAGGGATTTCACGCGAAGCTGGTTCTGGGAGGCTGTCGCGCCGGCCAGCACGTAGGCGAGATGCAGTCCGTTGGGCGACCAGGCAAGGCTGGAGATCGCCTGGCCGTCGCGGAGCAGCAGGTAGCGCGCCCGGAGGGCAAGGTCGTAACCGTCGATCTCCCCGCCGGCGCCTGTCGCAACCGTGAAGGCGATCCTGGCGAGGTCAGGCGCGACCGATACCTCGCCCACCCCGGAGGCGATGTGTTCGACCGTCAGGTCGGGACGCAGCTTTTCGAGGCGATCTCCCACCAGGTAAAGGAACCCGCGCTCGGCTCCCAGGTAGGCGGCCCAGCGCGCGTCAAATGGCAGGTCCACGCTACCGGAACCCGGCGTTACGAGCGTCCAGCGGCCATCGGGACCGCGTACGAGCACGCTGGTTGCGCCCGGCGACCACGCGAACTGATCGACGGAAACGTCCGTCAGAAGGCGGGGAAAGCGATTGTCGTCGACCATCCAAATGCCCGAACCCGTAGCGGCGGCCGCCTCGCTGGCGACGAAGGTGATCCAGTGCTGCAGGGTGCGCGCCCCACCCGTGCTGAACGCGAGTCGGGTCCTCGGCACGTGGTTGCCGTCGGCGTCGAGGCCCTGGGTACTGACCTCGAGTGTGTAATCGGTGTCCGAGTCAAGTGGGACGCGCGGAGAAATCACAACCCGATGGGGATCGTTGGGGTCCAACCGCACCTGGTAGGGGATCGACGGCATAATCGACACGGCGCCCTGAAAGGAACCAGCGTCCATGTCACGGTTGAAGCCGATGGTCAAATAGGCAGCCGGGTCTACGCCCTTCTCCCGATTGGCGGGGCTGCTCAGCGTCATCACTGGGGCCGCTTCGGTGCGGAATCGCCAGCTGTGTCTGAACTGGCTGGCAACCCCGGCCTGATCCCTGAAGCCCGCGTCGAGGCTGACCGTATAGTCGGTTTCGATCGCGAGAGGGCTGTGCTCGAAGATCAGGGTGTTGGAGTTCTTCCACCTGACGCGGCCCGGCGTCGACGGCAGGAGGTGAAACCGGTCGGTAACCGACTGGCGATCGACCGCCCTGTCGAAACGGACCTGGATGGGAAGGTTGGTGCGGACGTCGACGGCGCCACGTTGAGGTGTGATCTCTACGATTTGGGCGGGGCTGTCGCAGGCGACGGCGAGGGGAGCGAAAAGAACGAGGATCGCCAAAAGCCTTCTCACCCACGGGATACCCGGTGCGAGCCTGATTGCGGCGCCGCGCCTTGCGGCAGACCGGGTCAGAGGTAGTTCTGCAGTCGCGCCCTCATGTCCTGTTCGAGCTTCACGAGCAGGGCCGAGTCGACGAACAGCAGCGAGATCTGGCTGACCTGCGCAACGGCCTGCTCGATGCCGGGTTGTGACCGCTCGGCGCCGCCGAGAAGATCTTTGACCTTGCGCGAACGCGCGCCCAGCGCTTTATCCGACATCGCCTGAAGATCGGCGACGACAGCCTCCCAGTCTGGCGCGGGAGTTTCCGCCGGTCTAGGCGTCGTGGGCAACGCTACCGTGCTCTTGGAAGTCGGCTCCTCGTTCCTGAAGGCCGGTAATGAGGTGGTATCAGTGAGTAAGGCCGGCTCGGGCATGGGTGCCGCCGTCGCGGCCTGCACCGGCGCCGGCTCCGCCGGGGCGAAGGCGCTGGGCTGGGGTTCGGGCGGGGGCGGCGGCGCTGGTGCCGAGACCGCGGGGGCCCTTCGGCCGGCCGCGCGCGAACCAACGACTTCGTCGACGTTCAGGGGCGGCCGGCCGGAACCCTCGACCGTGGACTTGACCTCGATCATCGCCCGCGGATCCGAGCAGAGGTCGAGCACGACCTGCGGGTCGCCGGAGATGCTTCGGTTCTCACTGGTGTAGGCGCCCGTAGCCCGGCCGGCGGTCAGGATCACTATTCCGGTCCCTGCGTCGGCCGTGACCATGACGCTGCCCGTCAGCCGGCGGGCGGCCAGGTACTCGAGAAGAGCCCGCATGTCCACCCAGGAGGCGAAAAGCTCGCTGTAGAGGGGTTTGGCGACCACCAGGTCATAGAGGCCGTCCACGATCTCGGGCGGAAGCCCGACCACATCGAGCACCCCGTGTCCCTGGGTGACCTCTTCATTGAAGTTCATAAGCGCCTCGTGGCCGCGTGCGACTTTCTCGAAAGCGTCGAATATCGCCTCTTGCGCCATCCCCTCTTTGAAGAGAATGAGCCCGCTGGCGCCATCGGTAAGAAGGCGGACGTAGCCGGTGTAGCCCTCCGTCTCGAGAGTCGTGATCAGCCGCGGGAAGTCGACAAAGGATGTCTTCAGAGAGTCGTAGACGACTTCGCCCGCCGGAACCGGGAAGGGTTCCCGCCCATGCCTGGGCTCGGGACGGTGCTTGACGCCCCGGCGCAAAGGCGCCTCGGAGCCCCCGGGGGTCTCGGCTGCATTCGCCGTGTGCGCCTCCGGAGCGGGCTCGACCGGGGGAGCCTCCGCCGCAGCCGGATCCTGTGCGGGCGCCGTTTCGAGGGCACGACCGCTGCCGTTCTCGGCGGCTGACGTGACCAGCTCGGGGATCGTGGACTTCACCGTCTCGTCTGCGGGCAGCTTGGCCTTGGCGTCGAAGGCGAAGTCGCCGGCGGCCTGGCCCAGGGCACCCAACACCGCGGCGTCTCCAACCGCGCCTTCGCCGGTGGCGTGGAATAGATGGCCGAAGAGGAAGTAAAGGGTGTAGGAGTGGCCGTCATCTCTGACGGTGAGCGTGCCGGTTGCACGCTCAGATTGCGCTCCCTCCAATAGAGAACGCAGATTGGTCTCAGCGAGCGATCCCTTGGCCTGCAAGAGTTGATCCTTTCTTCTCAGAGAAAAGTGGGCAAAACCGCCCCAAAAACTGCCCCGAAAAATGCCCAGCGAAGTTGGCCGGCGGCCATGCCGGACCCTTCGCAACCTGAGGCTAGTATAGAAGCAGAAATGTCTGACTCGGGCGCAAGGGCGACCCCGCCCGATCTGCCCGAGACAACTCAGCCCCACCAGGTGCGGCTGATCTTGGTCCGCCACGGGTCTTCGACCTGGAATGAGGAGAGGCGGATCCAGGGCCAGCTCGACCCTCCGCTATCGGCGAAAGGGGAGGATCAGGCTGCCCGCCTCGCCGAGCGACTCAAGGATGAGAAGCCGGCCGGCTTCTATAGCAGCGATCTTGCCCGCGCGACAGCCACAGCGGGAGCGATCGCCTCGAGGATCGGCCGCCGGCCAGTCCTGTTGCCGGGGTTGCGCGAGATTGCCCTCGGCGAGTGGGAGGGGCTCGATCGCGAGCAGATCAAAGCCGGCTACCCACGTCAATGGGAACAATGGACGGCCAACCCCTCGTGGGACATCGTTCCCGGCTCCGAAGGAACCAAGGCGTTCGAATCAAGAGTGGGGGCGGCACTCGACGATCTGCTCGCCCGGCACCGGACGGGCGAGGTGCTCATCGTCACCCACGGCGGCGTCATTCAGGTCGCCCTTCTGAGAATTCTTGGCCGCGGCTCGAATGGCATCTTTCCCTTCGTCATCGAGAACACCTCGCTGACCGTGCTCGAGGGCCGGCCAGGGCGCTGGGCCGTCGCCCGGGTCAATGACATTTGTCACCTGAACTGAAC
>JAYUBK010000214.1:0-4716 GCA_043740835.1 Chloroflexota bacterium | reverse complement strand
AAGGGCCCGATTGCTCGGGCCCTTACTGAGCAGACCGGCGCTAGGGCTTGCCGGGGGGGTGGCCGGTCGGCATTCCGCTCGGACCACCTGCGGGCATTCCAGTCGGACCACCTGCGGGCATTCCGGTCGGACCGCCTGCGGGCATTCCAGTCGGACCACCTGCGGGCCTTCCAGTCGGACCGCCTGCGGGCATTCCAGTCGGACCACCTGCGGGCATTCCAGTCGGTGCTCCGGTCGGGTGCATGGTGGGTGCTCCGGTCGGGTGGTTCTCATGAGCAGCGTTGGCGGCGTGTTGCGCGCGTTCCTGCTCGCCCTTCTGCTTGGCGAAGGTGCTGACGCACTCGCCGATGCCGTGCTGGCCTGTGGTCAGGGCCGACCTGCAGTCTTGGACCGTGGCGACGAGTGCTTGACCCCAGATCGCGGGGCTGGAGCTCCCGGTGGCAAAGGCGGCCCCCGCTCCGCCGCCGACGACCAGCGCCGCTGCGGTGATGGCCACGGCTGCCTTTGCGGATAGGACGCTCAAGACGTGTGAAAAGATCGGCACAGCGTTTCCTCCCTGGACGAAAGCGGCGTGGTACACGGATTGGCGGGCCAGGGGTTTGGCGCCTGCCGCTGTCGCGACGCGACGCTGCAGTTCCTGTTCCAGCCAGTTGGTGAATCCGTTGCTGCTTTCCATGTGGTTACTCATCAGGAAGGACGGCGTCCCCGGGGACAGTACCCATTTCAATCTCGGAAATTTCACCGAGCCTGGAGCGGAGGCGAGCCCGGGCGGCTGCCAACCTCGAAGCGATGGTGCGTTCCGGCACGCCCAGGGAGGCCGCGATCTCCCGATTCGTGTAGCCGTGGAGGTGCCGGAGCACGATCGCCGCGGACTGCTTCGGAGGAAGCGCCCTGAGCTCGCGGATAAGGTCCGGGCCCATCGACGCGTCGGTCGGATCGGGTTCCCGCGGGATGCCCAGCCTCCGGATCAGCTCGCCGACCTCGCGAATCCGCTCGCGCCGGCGATATGAGATGGCCACGTTGATCGCGATGCGGTGAAGCCAAGCTTCGGCGGGTGCGTCCCCCTTCCAGCTCTTCCACGCTCGGAAGGCGCGGAGGAAGGCCTCCTGGGTGCAGTCCTCGGCGGCGGCGCGGTCGCGCAGCACGGTCACCAGCGTCCTGAAGATGCGCTGGTAGCTGGCCTCGTAAAGGCGGTCGAAGTCCGCCTTCGATCCTGCCTGGTATGGCTGCACGTCCACGGGCGAGTATGCGGCGAAGGTATTCACCGGCTTCAGCGCGGGCCCGCTGACGGAGTCGGATGTGCAATGGAAGCTCGAGGCCCGACCGGCCCCAGGCCGGCCCTCCTGCGCGTGAGCGCGATTTGTGCCGCTTGGGTCACTTGGCGGGGTCCACAAATATGAGGACGCAGGGAGGGGGCAAAGTCCCCAATTGCCCTATGCCCGGAGCTGGGGCGTCTACCGAGACTGCGACCGATCAATCCTCCTGATGCACAAACCGTGATGAAGGGTTCCAAGGTTCTGAAATCAACCAGATAGCGACCGACCCCCCTCGCTTCCCGGACGAGGCCCTCCCGGTGTGTTGAGCCTTTCCGAATCCGCCAAAACGCCTCATCATGGGCTCTCGATGGCGAGTACACCCGCAGCGGAGCGGACCATCGCCGAGCTCGTCGCCGAGTTCTTGGTCGCCCGCGGAGTCCGCGTCGTGTTCGGCCTGCAGGGCGGGCACATCCAGCCGGTCTGGGACCACCTCGCCCGGCACGGCGTGCACATCGTGGACGTCCGCGACGAGGGCGCGGCCGTCCACATGGCCCACGCGCACGCGGCTCTCACGGGCCGCTTGGGCGTCGCCCTGGCGACGGCCGGTCCGGGTGTCACCAACTGCGTCACAGCCATCGCGAACGCGCATCTCGAGCGCGCGCCGGTGCTCTTGCTGGGCGGCTGCCCGCCACGGCCGCAGGAGAGGATGGGACCCTTGCAGGGCATTCCCCACGTGGACATCCTGGCCCCGATAACCCTGCTCGCCCGGACGCTCCGGGTGGCCGACTCAGTTCTGCGCGAGCTCGACGACGCCGTCAGCACCGCGCTGGGTGACGGCTCGGCTCCTGGGCCCGTCTACGTCGAGATCCCAACCGACGTGCTGCGCGAGACGGTCCGACCGAATGTCGTCCTCGCCGAGCACATGAAGCCTCGAACAGCGCGTGAGCTTCCGCCCGACCGGCATGACGTGGGGAGGGCGGCCGAGCTCCTCGCCGCCGCCCGTCGCCCGCTGGTCGTCACCGGCCGTGGAGCCGCGGGCGCCGGCGCCGAGCTGGTGCGGTTCCTGGATCGCACCGGCGCTGTGTACCTGGACACCCAGGAGAGCCGCGGGCTGGTGCCGCCGGACCACCCTTCGGTCGTGGGCGCGGTGCGTGCCCGGGCCATGGGCGACGCCGACCTGGTGATCGTGGTCGGCCGCAAGCTCGACTACCAGCTGGGTTACGGATCGCCGGTCGTGTTTCCGTCGGCCCGCTTCATCCGCGTCGCGGCCTTTGCCGAGGAGCTGAGGGACAACCGCCGCGGCGAGGTCGAGATCCTGGGCTCGCCAGCCCTGGCGCTCGAGGCGTTGACCGACCAGCTCGATGTCACCGGTGGCAACGTGGACGGTGAGTGGGCCCAGCAGCTTCGGGCCGAGCACGTTCTCCGCTCGGAGAGCTACACCCGCGCGATGGCGGACGCGGGGCCCGGCGCTGACGGCAAGATGCACCCGAACCGGATCTTCGCCGCTCTCCGCGACGTCCTGCGGCCGGACTCAATCGCCGTCGCCGACGGCGGCGACATCCTGAGCTTCGCCAGACTTGGTCTGCAGACCCGAACCTACCTCGACTCCGGAGCCTTCGGATGTCTGGGTGTCGGTGTGCCCTTCGGCATCGCTGCCGCGCTCGCCCATCCCGACCGGCAGGTCGTGGTCGTGACCGGCGACGGCGCCTTCGGCATCAACGCGATGGAGATCGATACAGCTCGCCGTCATGGCGCTCGCGTGGTCGTGATCGTCGCCAACAACGGCGCCTGGAACATCGAGCGCTACGACCAGGAGGTGAATTACGGGGGCCGCGTGGTCGGCACCGTGCTCGACTTCTCCGACTACGCGGCGATGGCCCGAGCTTTCGGACTCCATGCCGAGCGCGTCGAGGACCCCGGGCATATGAAGGCGGCGCTCGAGCGTGCCTTTGCCAATGCGCCAGCCCTGATCGACGTGGTGGTCACTCGCGACGCCGTCTCCCCGGACGCGGGCCGTGGCCTCGGCTGGGTGCCCGATCACCAGGCGCTCACCGCCTGGGACGACGCCGAGCGCGCCCGCCGCGCTTGAGTCTCCGGTGAGCGGATTCCCGAACCTCGGTGGGGCGATCGCGGCCAACGCCCACCGCTACCCAGACCGCGTCGGCGCACGGGACCTCCACCGCGCACTCACCTACCGCGAGTGGAACGCCCGTTCCAACCGGCTGGCCAACGCCCTCCTCGGGATGGGGCTGAGCAGGGGTGACCGCGTCGCCGTGCTCTCCCACAACCGACTCGAGTGGCTCGAGATCTACGCCGCCGGGGCCAAGGCGGGGCTGGTAACGGTCCCCGTCAACTTCCGGCTGGTCGCTTCTGAGATCGGCTACATCCTTGCCGACGCCGGCGTGGGCGCTGTCATCGTGCACGAGGACCTGCTGGGCGTCATTGAGGAGCTGAAGCCGGATCTGGGTGGCGTGACGCTGATTCACATCGGTGCCGGCAGCACCCCGCCCGGCTTCCTTGCCTATGAAAAACTCGTCTCGGCCGCTTCCGAAAGTGAGCCGGACACCTCGACCGCGCCCACCGACCCCTGGGCGATGATGTACACGTCGGGTACGACAGGCCGACCCAAGGGCGCCGTGCAGTCGCATCAGAGTGCGGCCGCAATCGCCCTGGTGACCGCTCTCGACTTTGGTTTCTCGACCGCTGACACGGCTCTCCTCGTGATGCCGATGTGCCACGCCAACTCCCTCTACTTCTTCACCACCTTCGCCTACCTGGGTGCTGCGGTCTGCGTCTACGATCGTCCAAGCTTCGATCCTCAACACCTGCTCGACACCCTCGCGGCTGAGCGCGTCACATTCACATCGCTGGTGCCCACGCACTACATCACGATGCTCGACCTGTCGCCCGCGGTGCGCCGCTCGGCTCGCGCCGGCAGCGTGCGCAAGCTCCTCATCTCTTCCGCCTCGGCGCGGCGCGACACCAAGCTCGGCATCCTGGAGGAGTTCCCGGGGTCGCACCTCTACGAGCTGTACGGCTCCACCGAGGCGGGATGGGTGACTCTGCTGCGGCCCGAGGAGCAGCTGACAAAGCTTGGTTCAGTGGGTCGGGAGTTCACCGGCTCCGCGCCCATCCGGCTTCTCGATGAAGCTGGGAACGACGTAAATGACGGCGAGGTGGGCGAGCTCTTCTCGCGCACGCCTTACACCTTCACCGAGTACTGGGGCCGGCCCGAGAACACGGCCGAGGCATTCCGCGCCGGCCACTGCACTGTTGGCGATCTCGCCCGCCGCGATCCAGACGGCTTTTACCACCTTGTCGATCGCAAGGGAAACCTGATCATCAGCGGCGGCGAAAACGTCTATCCATCAGAAGTCGAGAATCTGCTCGGCGGTCATCCCAAGGTCTGTGATGTGGCCGTGATCGGCATTCCACACCATCGGTGGGGCGAGTCCGTCCA
>JAYUBK010000213.1:0-4724 GCA_043740835.1 Chloroflexota bacterium | reverse complement strand
GCTGTTCCGATCCGAAGTGTTCTGGCTCAGGATCGTGAGGACCAGCTCGGTGACCGGGTCGCGCGCCGGCCGCGCCGGTGCGGGTCCGTAGAAAGCCTCTAGACGTTCATCGACGTCCGCGGCGCTTGGACCGGCTACGAGACCGCGTCCTCTTCGACAAGGCGCAGCTGGTTCGAGCCCTTGAGCCCGAGCTGGCGGGCGAAAAAGCCTGCCACCCGCTCCACGTAGAGCTCGCGATCGGCGAAGTAGGCGCCCCCGTGAGGGGCTCCCTGAACAATCCAGATCTCGCGGGGGCCACGGTAGGAGTCGTAGAGAAAACGGGAGTGCTGGACCGATGTCACCGCGTCATCACCGCCGTGGATGAAGAAAAGCGGCCGGGGCTCGAGGGAGCTGAGGACCGCGATCGGGCTGCAGTCGGAGAGCTGCAACCCCGTGCGGAGCCGGAACCAGAGCCCGGTCGCGGCGATGAAGGGTGCGCCCGGCAGGTGGGCCGTCCTCCAGATAACCTCGCGCAGGAGCCGGCGCAGGTCGGCGAAAGGGCTGTCGAGGACCAGGGCCTCGACTCCAGGCTCGCCGGCCGCACCGAGAAGCGAGACGACCGCGCCCATCGAGTAACCCAGGAGCCCGATCCGGGCGCCTTTGATCCGCTGCCGGGCGAAGGCGATCACCGCCTGCAGCTCATTGACCTCGCGGATTCCCATCGTGACGGCGGCACGATCGCTGCCGGGCATGCCTCGATAGGAGTATGTGAGGACGTTGAAGCCCTTGCGCCAGAGCGCCACGCACACGCCTAGCACCGCCTGGCGCTGGCCCTTGTGGCCGCCGCTCACGATCACCGTCTGCGGAGAGCCGGCCTGGCGGAAGTACCATCCGCCGAAGGCGATGCCGTCGGCCGTGACCAACTGGATCTCCTCGTAGTCGGCCTGGAACTCCCAGGGCGTGAAGAGGAAATCGTCGAGGTCGGCGCGCGGTGTAGGCACGAACAGGCGCCGATAGAGGTACGTGCAGAGCGCAACGAAAAGGGCTGCAAGCACGCCGGAGAGGGCTACGACCCAGGGAACCATAAGTGGGTTCACAAAGTTTAAGGGGACTTGGTGGTGGTCTCCCGGGCGAGTTTGGAGACGTGGCCCGCGCGGTGCTCCTCGAACCGTCCCAGAACGAAGACGAGCAGGCTCAGACGATTCAGCCAGCGCCGGGCCCCGGGGTGCTCGGAGCCCAGGCCGACACACCTGCGCTCGGCCCGCCGGATGATCGCGCGGGCGAGGTCCAGGGCTCCCGATGCGGCTGTCGATCCCGGCAAAACGAAGCCCTCCGGCATCGGCGCCTCCGCCTCCAGCTCCTTTCCGAGCTCCTCGAGGCGGTCGATGTCCGCCGCCCCCATCACGCCAAACTTGCCGGCCTGGGCGGGGTTGGTGGCGAGTTCGGCTCCCACCCTGTAGAGGCCGCGCTGCAGTTCCTCGCAGATCGAGCGCACGCGTTCATCGCCGGTGAGGCCCTTGGCCAGTCCGATGGCGCTCGAGGCTTCGTCGACGGTGCCATAGGCCTCGATGCGGGCGTCGTCCTTGGCTGCCCGGCCGCCTCCGAGCAGCCCCGTCGTCCCATCGTCGCCCGAGCCGGCCAGGGAAAGGAGCGTTTTGCGGCGCGTCATGCGAACCACTTTAGTGGCCGGAAGGCCACCTCTCGATGGCACGCCATCGACGCCCTTTCAAGAAGACAGAAGGAGCCACGGACAGGTCGCCCGCGGCTCCTTCGCCGAAAGAGGGGTAGCGCGGTCTAGGTCGCCGGAGTGGGGGTCGTGACGGGCGGTGTCGTCGGGCGGACATTCTCGGCCGCTTCGCGCTCGGGACTCTCGGTCGCCTCGTGGGTGGCGTCCTCGTTCGGTTGGCCACCGGGGCCACCAGGACCCCCGTGGTGCGCGCTGCCGTCGTTCTCCGCCGCCTCGTGAGCAGCGGACTCCCCGCCTTCGTGGGTCGCGTCCTCGTTGCTGCTGGGAGTCGTTGGAGTTGCTGCTCCCGGCGTCGTCGTGCCCGGCGTCCCCGTGGCGCTGGGGGTTGCCGCGGAAGCGCTGAGTGTCGAGGCTCCGAAGAGCACGGCTCCAGCCACCCCACCGACGATCATTGAGCCGGCTACCGCGCCTGCGGCAATGGCTGTACGGACTCGATTCATAGGGTTGCTCCTTGACTGAAACGCACGGACTGCAGCGGCCACCGGTTGGCTTGGTCACGACTCTGCACCGCAGTCCTGAGGGCACCCTTAGGTGAGTCTTAGAAACTCCTGAGAGTTCAGCCTCCTGTCGGGTGCTGCTCGTCCTGGTTTGGCGGTGGCTCCGTGGGAGGGGGGGCGCCGCCGTCGTAGGCGTCGTTTACCTGGACGACCTCCTCGCCCGGTCGCTGGTCGCTGGCCTGCCCCTCATTTGCCGGCGCGGGGCGCTCCTCGTCAGATTCCTCGATCTTCTTTTTGGGTTCGCTCACAATGCCAGCGTAACGGCGTCGTTGAAAGGGGTGCACCCGTCGCGGCAGTCCCCCGACCGACCGATGCGCGGCACGCCGCTATTGACCCGAAGGCGCTTATGCGGCTTACTTTCCTGCCAAGGAGCGCAATCAGGCGCTCGGCAGAGGAGAAATGTATGCCCGAAGAGCATCGTCACCCCGCCGGCGAGGAGCCAGCCGCTTCCGAGCGTTTGCCTGCAGCGGCCGCACCCGTGGCCGCCACCACCGATTGGGAGGCGGTGCGGCAGAGCAGTGAGTTTCGTGATCTGATACGCAGCAAGCGACGGTTCATCATTCCGGCGACCGCCTTCTTCCTGGTCTGGTACCTGCTGCTGCCGCTCGGAAACGGGCTTGCGCCCGGCCTCATGAAGACCAAGGTCATCGGCAACATCAACCTCGCCTACCTCTTCGCGCTTTCGGAGTTCGTGATGACCTGGGTCATCACCTACCTATACATCCGGCGCTCGGAGAACGTCTTCGACGGACTGGCCGCCAAGGTGCGCCAGCGCATCGCGGGGGGACGCGCGTGAGCACGACCCTGGTCATGACCCTGATCGTCGTCGCAATCTCCGTCGGCATCACCATCTGGGCAGCCCGTCGGACCCGCACCACCGTCGACTTCTACGCCGCCGGCCGCAAGATCGGCCCGCTGCAGAACGGACTTGCCATCTCCGGCGACTATCTCAGCGCCGCGTCATTTCTGGGCATCGCGGGACTGATCGCCTTCGCCGGCTACGACGGCTTCATGTACTCGGTCGGCTTCCTCGTCGCCTATCTGACCGTCCTCCTGCTGCTGGCGGAGCCGATCCGGAACACCGGCAAGTACACGATGGCTGACGTCATCTCTTTCCGGACCTGGCCGCCCGCCGTCCGCTCCGCCGCCGCAGTCTCCACGATCGGGGTCAGCGGCTTCTACATGATCGCGCAGATGGTGGGGGCCGGAAGCCTCGTCAAGCTGCTCATCCCGCAGTTGGACAAGTCCTTCTTCGGGATCAACCCCGGTCTCAACAGCTGTCCGATCCCCGGGACCACCGGCGGCTGCACCTCGATCGTGACCGTCGGCGCCCTGATGGTCGGCTACGTCGTCTTCGGCGGCATGATCGCCACCACCTACGTCCAGATCGTCAAGGCCATCCTCCTGATGGCCGGGACCATCGTGCTGAGCTTCCTCGTTCTCGCCCACTGGGGATTCAACTTCGGCGCTTTCTACGACGCCATCGCCCATGTCATGGACAAGAAGACGGGGCTGAACTTCACGCAGCCGGGCATCCAGTACGTGGCAGGTAAGCACTGGATCCTCGGCGGCTTCGACTTCGGCGTCGACAAGGCCGCCGTCGAGAACATCTCGCTCGGCCTGGCCCTGATCTTCGGCACCGCTGGGCTCCCACACATCCTGATGCGCTTCTACACGGTGCCCACAGCGCGCGCCGCCCGTTCCTCGGTGGGCTGGGCGGTCGGGATCATCGGCGTCTTCTACCTGCTGACGACCTTCCTCGGGTTCGGTGCCGCGGTGCTGGTCGGCAAGGCTCACATCGGGACGCTCAACGCCAAGGGCGTGCTGGTTGCCAACTCGAACCTGGCGGCGCCCAAGCTGGCGGAGTTCCTGGGGAACGACTACTTCGGGACCTTCGGCGGCGAGCTCTTCCTTGCCTTCATCTCGGCGGTCGCGTTTGCGACCATTCTGGCGGTCGTTGCCGGGCTCACCCTGGCCGCGTCGAGCGCATTCGCCCACGACTTCTGGCTGAACGTCGTGCGGCGCGGACGCGAGAGCGAGAGAGAACAGGTGCTGGTGGCCCGCATCTTCGCGCTTGTCGTGGGCCTGGTCGCGATCGTGGTCGCGGCCCGGGTACCGACCGCCAACGCCACCGTACTGGTCGGGATCGCCTTCGCGATCGCCTCCAGCGGGAACTTCCCGGTGCTCCTGCTGACACTCATCTGGCGCAGGTTCAACACCGTGGGGGCGGTGGCCGGACTTCTGGGCGGCACTCTCCTCTCCATCTACCTGGTTCTGATCGGCCCGGGGCTGACGACTGTGCCGGTCAAAAACCCCATGTTCACATTGCAGAACCCCGGCCTCATCAGCATCCCGTTCGGCTTCCTGTGCGCCATCGTCGGAACGTACGTCGGGTCTGCCCTGCGCCGCGGCGACTCAGCGCAGCACAACGCGAAGTTCGCGGAGCTCGAGGTCCGTGCCCAGACCGGGATCGGCGCCGAGGGTGCCGCCGCGCCTGCGCT
>JAYUBK010000212.1:0-4746 GCA_043740835.1 Chloroflexota bacterium | reverse complement strand
CACGAGGCGCTCCGGATGTCGCCCGACCGCATCGTCATCGGCGAGGTGCGAGGGGGCGAAGCGCTCGACCTGTTGGATGCGATGAATACCGGGCATCCCGGCTCAATCTGCACCCTGCATTCGGACAGCCCCCGGGAAACCCTGCCGAGGCTTGCCCGCCTCGCGCTTCGCAACGCCCACGCACCGCGACCCGAGGCAATTGCCGCTGAGATCGTTCGCGCTGTGGACGTCGTCCTCCACCTCGTGGTCCTCAATGAAGGCGGCACCAGGCGAAGGCACCTCCGCTCCATCGGGATGGTGTCAGACGGCCTGGACGGTTGGGTCGAGGAACTTACGCGCAACAGCGTGAGGAGGATGCCGGCACGGATGGCGGCGGGCCTCGCCGCCGCCGGGTTCGACGCCGGGAGGGTTGAGGAGTCCATCGATGGTTGAGCTGGCCGCTGCCGCGGCGGGACTGGCGACGGCGTTGGCCGTGTTGATAGTCGGCGGCTATCCACCTCCGACGGTCGGGCGTGGGTTCGTCGCGCGAGCGCTGCGGCGCCGGATTCTCGGCTCCAGGACCGCGGCAGCGGCTGGCTGCGGCTGGCCCTGGCTAGACGGGCCGCGCCTCCTGGGAGCCGAGGTGGCCGCGGCGCTACTCGGCGCCCTGGTCGGATTCGAGATTTCAGGGCTGGTGGCTCTTGGGGGGGCCGGCGGTGGACTGGCCTGGGGTTCGCTGCGAATCGGCCTTGAGCTGCGGAACCGTTCTCTCAGGAGATCGCGCCAGGACGCCGTCCTGGAGGCGGTGCGTTCACTTCGGCAACTTCTCGAGACTGGTGGCGTGAGCGTCGCGGGTGCCCTGGCGGCCCTTGCTCGGCGCGGTCCCGCCGTTCTCCGGCCAGAGTTCGAGCGCGTTGCGCTGGCCGCGGGCAGCAACCTCCAGGCCAGAGCCTGGGCGGACGCTCGGGAGGCCATTGGTGAGCCGGTCTTCGACCTCCTCTCGGCGGCGGTACTCATCCAGCGTCCGGCCGGCGGGGAGCTGGCTCCGCTCTTCGTGGACCTCGAGGCGTCGGTTGCCGCTGTCTACGAGGTCGAGCGGGAAGCCGAGGCGCTCCAGGTCCAGGCCCGGTCCGCCGCGGTCCTGATCCTTGCGCTTCCCTTGGCGTTCCTGACACTCATGAGTGCTCTCCATTCGCCCTATCTGGATCCGTATCGGCAGCCAGTGGGCGAGCTGTTCCTGGCTTCGATGCTCGGCGTCATGGGCGCCAGCTACGCGTGGATCCTGCACTGGCTGCGCCTGCCCGGCGAGCCGAGGTTGAGGCTGCGCCTTGGATGAGCTGCTCCGATTGAGCGCTGTCGCCGTCGCCGCAGGTTGCGCAACCATCACAGTGCTCGCCATCGGGGGGGATGGGGGAGGCCCCGGTGCCCGGGGCTGGCTAAGGAGGCGCGCCCGGGGAGCGCGCAGCACGCCGGGCGGAATGGGCTCAATGCTGGCCAGGCTGCCGCGATCGCCCGCCACTGATTCGGTTCGCCAGCGCCTGTGTGGCCTCCTCGAGGTCGCGAACCGGCGGGAGAGTCCCGAGGCCTTCGCCGCCGGACTGGGCCTCGCGACGGTGGCGACGACTGCGGCTGCCGCCCTTGCAGCAAGCATTGCCGTCTCTCCCGCGGCTGCGCTGCCGGTCGCTTCGGCGATGCTCATCGCCATTCCCAGCCTGGCCTTTCAGAGGCTTGTCGTCGCGGGCCGCTTACGACAAGGACGGCTGCGTGCCGAGCTGGCGCCGATGCTCGAGCTAGTCGGTCTCGAGTTGAGCGGAGGAGCCAGCCCGGCGGCCGCGCTCGAGTCCGTTCTTTTCCAGAGCGACTGCGAGTTGGCGGCCACACTCCGGACCCAGCTGATCCTCTCGCGAGTGGCAGGTTCGGCGTCGTTCGAGGCCCGTCTCGCCGAGCTCGCATCGAGGCTCGGGCTGGCGCCACTTGACAGCCTCGCGACCATCCTCGCGCTCAGCCGTGACTATGGGAGTGGGGTCGGCCAGGGCCTCAAGGCGCTTGCCGCCGATCTCCGGCGAGTACAGAGGCGCGAGCTCATCGCCAGCAGCCGGCGCGCTCTCAACCGGATCCTGATCCCCTCCGCCGTGGGGGTCCTTCTGCCGTTCATGGCGATCCTTCTCTTCCCGGCGCTGTCAATGCTGGCGACAAGCTTCCAGTGAGCCGAGGCAACGCCATGCTCGAGTTCGCGATTGCCTGGCCCATCTGTCTCGTCATTGTGGCCGGCTGCATCCAGCTCTCCACCTGGGGCGCCGAGAGTTACGCCGCCCGACAGGCGGCGCTGGCCGGCGCCCGCTCGGCAACCGCGGCCGGCGCGAGCGCGGATACCGCCGCCACGGTGACGATTGCTGCCCTCGGGCGCTCGCTCCTCGGTGCTCATATCGCACGTTGGTGCCCGGGCTCGGCGGGTGCGGCACCCGACGTCTGGGTCTGCGCGACGGCGGGAGCCGGTGTCGTCGAAGTGCGGGTCGGCGGTAGCGTGCCGGCCCTTCTGTCGCTGGTGCCGGGCGGAACGGGCTTGCCAATAGGGGCAGATGTCGTACTCGGGCAGGAGGCTTTCCAAGCATGAGCAAGTACTCGGGACAGGCCCTCGTCGAACTCGCCGTGACCTTGCCCGTCCTTATGCTGCTGGCGCTTGGCGGGGCCGCGTTGGCCCGCCTCGCCGATGCTCGCGCGGGCCTGGACGCGGCCACCGCGGCCTCAATTGCCGAGGCGGCTCGGGCGCAGGATCCGGACAGCGCGCGCTCCGTGGCGGCGATGCGCTTTGCCGCCCTCGTCGCGGGGTATCCGATTGACCAAGCCGCTGTCTCGCTGGACCTCGGCGACTTCCGGCGCGGCGGCGTTGCGTCGGCCGTCGGCACGGCCAGGATCAGCCTCGCTTTCGCACCTGTCCCCGGCCTTCCGCGGCAGGCGATCATCCACTCCACGGCGCGGGCCGTCCTCGAGCCCTGGAGGTCCCGCGTCGTTCCACCGCGCCCACGCGGCCCTTCTGGCTGCGGATTCGGATGCCCGCGCGGTGGCTGACCGCGGCGGCCAGGCGCTGGTCTCTTTCGCCGTAATCCTTCCGCTGGTCCTCATCCCGGTTGCCGCCTACGCCATCGAGGCGACCTCTCTGGCCACCCGGCAGGCGGCCCTTGCCGAGGTGGCCGCGCAGGTGGCGGAGGACGCGGCGCAACAGATCGATGAGGCCACGCTCCGGGCCGGCGGCCCGCTCCAGCTTGATCCGTCGGCCGCCCAGGCCACGGCGCTGGCGTCGGTGGCCGCGCGCAACCCAGCCGCGACGCTGCGCTCGGTTGTCGTTGCCGGATCTTCTGTGTCGCTGGTCCTCGAGGAGCGGGTGCCGCTGCGCTTCGCTGTCTGGGCCCCGGGAGGTGGCGCTACCATCGCCGCGCCCGCATCGGCCCGCCTGGCCTCCGGCTATTCGAGCCCGAGCAGCTTCATCGCATTACCTTTCAGGAGCTTTTCCAGGACAGGTTGAGGGATTTCCAGAGTCTCGAGCTCCTCGAGACAGCGCGCCGGCGAGATGAACGGATAGTCGCTGCCGAACAGGAACTGGTCCTGGAGGCCGCGTTTCAGTTGCTGAAGCACCTCGGCCGGGATGTACCTCGGCGCCCACCCGGAGATGTCGATCCAAACATTTGACTTGTGTGCGGCGATGGCAAGCATCTCGATGTGCCAGGGCCAGCCGAAGTGGGCGGCGATAATCGTGAGCATCGGAAAGGCGGCTGCGAGGGTGTCGAGGCGGATGGGCCGGCAGTAGTCGAGGCGGAAGCCCTGGCCCCCGGGCGTGCCGGCCCCGATCCCGCTGGTGCCGGTATGAAAAATGCAGGGAAGCCCCAGCTCCGCGCATTTTGCGAAGACCGGCCAGAACTTCTCGTCGTCGGGCGCGAAGCCCTGGATCGATGGGTGGAACTTGGCGCCGACCAATCCCATCTCCTTCGCCGCCTCCAATTCCTCGAGCGCGCGCTCCCCCTTCAGGGGGTCGACGCTGCAGAAGCCGATGAAGACGTCCGGAAAATCCTTGACGGCCTGGGCCACGAACTCATTCTTGAGTCGTGGGCGGTTCGTCGCGGTCTCGGCGTCCCAGGCCAGCAGGACGGCTTTCATGTCCATCGTCCGATACTCGGCCGCGAGGCCTTCGACGGTATTCCGCGCGACCTCGCTGTGGAAGTACTTCTCGGCGGCCTCAACCCAGCCCTCGAGGCTGGTGTCGAGCCACTCGGGTGTGGGCAGATGGACGTGGAAGTCGATCGCATTCATCGCGTTTGGGATCATAACCCTCGTGTCCGCGACCCTTCTCCTGTTGGCCGGAGGGGAGGGCCGTCGGATGGGGCGGCCCAAAGAGACGCTCCCGTGGCGAGGCTCCACGCTGATCGAAAGGAAAGTCTCCGACCTGGGGCCCGGATTCGACGAGGTCCTGATCGCCACCTCCGCGCCGGGGCGCTTGCCCGAGGGCCTGAGGTCTCGCGTCGTCCTTGACCACCGCCGTGACGGCGGGCCGCTGGCCGGGCTGGAAGCCGGCCTCGAGGCTGCGCGAAACGACATCGTGATGGCCCTCGCCTGCGATATGCCAAATGTGGACCTTGACCTCGCCGGCGTACTGATCGACCGTCTGGGCCACCATGACGCTGTCGTTCCCTACGTCGGGTCGAGGCCCGATCCCCTCTGTGCCGTCTACGCGCGGCGCGCCCTGGCAGCGGTTCGGGACACCCTCGATGCGGC
>JAYUBK010000211.1:0-4791 GCA_043740835.1 Chloroflexota bacterium | reverse complement strand
CACCGGTGGCCTGGCTCGCGTTCCACGCGGTGTCGGGATAGGGACTGTAGCTGGTGGTTGCCGTCGCGGACTTCGCCCACTGGCGAATGGCCTGCCCGGGTGCCGGTGCGGGGCTCGAGCTGACAATCGTGGGGGTGGCGACCACCGTCGACGGTGAGGCAGACGGTGAGGCATGAACCGGAGCGGCGTTGGAAGGGGTGCTGGACGCCGTGGGCGTAGGGCTCGCTGCCGCCACCTTGGCCGGGCCTGACGAGCCACAGCCGGCAACCAGCAGTGCGAAAAATACGATCGGGAAAAGCGCTCTGTTCATGGACCAGCTGGCTCAGTGTCTGACGAGATCGCCGCAGGCTAGCACGCAGTTGCCATGAGCCGGGTAGGAGCGCAAGGGGTGGTGGAGCAGACCTTGCTCATCGAACGCCCGGTTCCCCGCCGCAGCTGCACAGATTTGGGACTCGAAGCTTGCGACACGGGATCTAGACTCGGGCGGTCCAGCGGTTTTTGGTTAGAGGAGATCAAGCCATGAGGGGACCCATCGTCGGCCTGCGCAGGTTGTGCGTCGGCCTGATCGCAATCGGCCTGGCGTTATCACCGATCGGCGCCTCGGCTCTCGGACCCCCTACCGCCATCTATACAGGCGGTACCACGGAGAGCTCTGGCTTGATCGCTCACTACAAGATCGAGGTCCCCTCGAACTGGAACGGGACGCTGGTTCTCTACAGTCACGGCTACTCCTTCGGCCCGAGTGCCGCCACTGACGTCGGTGACGCCGCAACCGGATCTTGGCTCCTCGACCACGGATACGCCCTGGCCGGCTCGAGCTATGCCACGAACGGTTGGGCTCTGGAGCAGGCATTCCAAGATCAGATCGCGGTTCTCGACGTGTTTCCGACTTTGGTGGGCCACCAGCCCCAGCGGACGATCGCCTGGGGCCACTCGCTAGGCGGGATGATCACGGCCGGACTGGTCCAGCTCTTCCCCGACCGCTTCTCCGCAGCGCTTCCGATGTGCGGCGTCCTGGCGGGTGGCCCAGGCGTGTGGAACCAGGGCCTGGATTCCGAGTTCGCGTTCGAGACCCTGCAGGCGCCAGGCGCCTTCAAGCTGGTGAACTTCACGGCGAGTGACGTCGCAACCGAGTTCGGCAAGGCAAGCGCCGCTCTCGTGGCAGCCCAGGGGACTCCGCAGGGACGCGCCCGGATCGCGCTCTCCGCCGCGATGGCCGATGTGCCGGGCTGGTTCGATCCCGCCACCCCGCGGCCCGCCGCGGGTGACTACGCCGCCCAGGAGGCAAACCAGTTCAACTGGGACCAGAACCCAGACTTCTTGTTCGGATTCTTCGGGCGCTACGAGCTCGAGTCGCGCGCGGGCGGAAACTTCTCGTGGAACAGCGGCGTCGACTATCACGAGCAACTGGCCCGCTCGGTTGACCGGGCCGAGGTAGCCGCCCTTTACCAGGCCGCCGGGCTTGACCTCGAGCAGGAGCTCGACACCCTCAACGATGCCGCCCGGATCGCGGCAGACCCCGCGGCCCTTGCCTACGTCACCAAGTTCATCACCTACGACGGCAATCTGTCGATGCCGGTGCTCACCTTGCACACGACCGGGGACGGCCTGGTCGAGGTCACCGATGAGCAGGCGTACGGCAGTGTCGTGAGGAGCGCCGGTAAGGGCGCGCTCCTGCGCCAGACCTATGTCGAGCGTGCCGGTCACTGCACGTTCACTCCGGCAGAGACCATCAGCGCCTTCAAGACGCTGATTCAGCGCCTCGACACCGGGCACTGGCAGGACACCGACGCTGTCTCACTCAACGCTGAGGCAACGTCGCTTGGCTCCACTCTCAACGTGGTGGCGCCCGCCTTTATCAAGTTCCACCCCGGCCCGTTCCTGCGGCCTTTCGACGCCCGCGACCGCGGCGACGAGGGCGGCGACGGCGAGGCAGGCGGCGACAACCAGGCCGACTAACAGACGGGTCCTGGTCCGATTGGTGAATGCGAGGGGCGGTCAGCCGTGCTGGCCGCCTCTCTCTTGGACCGGCGCCCGGCCAGTCTGTCGCTCTCTAGCCAGCCCCACCGCCCACTGCCGGCGCTAGGTGACGGAGGCCTTCGCCGTGACGTAATCGACGCGACTTCGCGCGCCGCCTCGGCGGCGGTAGAGCTCGGCATCGGCTCGGGCGATGAGGCTGGGAGCGTCTTCGTCGGTCTCCAGCTGAGCCAGCCCGACGCTGAAGGCGCTACCCCACGCGCGGGCCGTCGCCAGCGCCTCTTCGACGATCCGAGCGGCAGCCGGCAGCTCAACGTTGGGAAGCACGCTGCAAAATTCGTCCCCCCCGTAACGGAAGATCGCATCATCGGCGCGGAGCCGGGCGGACAGGAGCAGGACCACGTCCTGGAGCAGCTTGTCCCCCGCTGCGTGCCCCTGATTGTCGTTCACCCTTTTCAGGCCGTCGACATCGATGAAGGCGATCGATAGGGGTGTTCCCAGGCGGCGGGCGCGGGCGACCTCGCGCTCGAGGGTGGCCATACCTCCGGCCCTGCGCATGACCCCGGTCAGGTCGTCGAAGGCGACCTTGTCGCGAAGCCGCGCCAACTCGTCCGACTTGAGGCCCGCCAAACGCACGGGGGCGATGCCGAGTTCGGCGGCCAGCGCCGTGAGGGAGCGGCCGAACCGCTTCCTGCCAATGGCGACCGAGAGGCGGGCAAGCGCCAGGATCCAGATCAGAAACAGCAGTGGCAGAGCGCCGATCGCCGCGCTCAGGCTGGCCGCCAGCCCGGTCCGGAGGACGACGTATTCGATGGTAGGAGGCGGGGAGGGCGCCGGTGCGAGCGGCGAAACGGGAGTTGGGGCATCGGCCGTGACCGTAGCGGTCACCGGGTCGGCGGACCGGGCCGGAGTCGGCGAGGTGGCCCGGGCGGCAACCAGCTGCTGGGCCGGCCGCAGAGGCAATGGCGCCACAAGGGCGGCAGGAACGGGCGTCGGCGAGGGCTTTGGCAGCGGCGAAGGTGAAGGCGAAGGCGTTGGCCAAGGCGAAGGCAGAGGCGTGAGAACCGTGAGCACCTGGGCGGGATGCGACTCCTCCGTCGAGGTCGGCGGATGGAGGACTGGGATCTTCACAGTCCGCAGATCATCGTCGTCGTCGCCCTGCCCATGGCGCTCGGATCTATGGCGCTCGGACTCATGCTGCTCTCCCCGATTTCGATCCGAGTCAGAGGCAGCTGCATTGATCGGGCCGCCCAGGAGCGCTGCCCCCAAAATGCCCAGGACTATCCCCTTGATCAACGCTCGATCCCGCCCGGCGGGTCGCTCAGCATTCATGCGCTATGAGGTAAACCCCCGGCCGTACCGTTTCCTTGCTCTGCCGGGACTCGGTCGGCTGCATTGCGAGGCCTTGCAGAAGGTCTGAGCAGGAAGTCTGGGCAGGAGATTCGCCACACCGGCGATCAGCAGCCGCCCGGGTGGTCACCCCATCTCAGACGACGACCACGCGGACACGCACGAAGGGCTCGGCGGGCGCTGTCGGCGTCTTGGGCGCGTGGCTGGTCCGAACGGCCCGGCGGGGGCGACACGCCGTCCCCCGCCGGGCTCCTGATTGCCGGACTTAGGCGCTCAGCGGTTGACCGGCGCTGCGGCGCCGGCGCCGAGGCCGAGGCCGTCGGCGACGCGATCGCCGAGGGTCTGGTCCACACGGCGCCAGTGCTCGAGGGCACGACGCTGGACGTCGGCCTGGACGGGCTTCATGTGGCCGACGAGGTTGGTCACCAGGTGGGCGCGATCCTCGTCCGTCATGACGTTGCGAACGAGATCCCCGGCCTGGCCGTAGTCGTCATCGTCGCGCCGAAGGGTGTAGGCGTGGCGGAGGATCTCCCCGCTGACCGGCCATTGGGCGTCATCTCCGTAGCGCTCGACGTCGGCTGCGGGTCCGCCGAAGCTGTTCGGCGCGTAGACCGGTTGGGCAGCGGCGTGGCGGTAGCGCATCGCCCCGTCCTTGTTGTAGCTGTTCACGCTCGAGAGGGGTTGGTTGATGGGAAGCTGCAGATAGTTGGTGCCGATCCGATGGCGATGCGCGTCCGGGTAGCTGAAAAGCCTTCCGAGGAGCATCTTGTCCGGGCTCGGGCCGATGCCGGGCACCATGTTGGCCGGCTCGAAAGAGGCCTGCTCCACTTCTGCGAAGTGATTCTCGGGGTTGCGGTTCAGTACCAGACGGCCGATCGGTATGACCGGGTAGTCCCCGTGCGGCCAGATCTTGGTGAGGTCGAAGGGGTTGTAGCGGTAGGTCCAGGCATCCTCGAAGGGCATCACCTGCATCTCGAGCCGCCAGACAGCCTCCTGGCCGGAGGCGATGGACTCGTAGAGGTCGCGAGTGTGGTAGTCGGGGTCGTCGGCCATCATGGCCTTCGCATCGGAATCGGTGAAGTTGGCGATCCCCTGCTCGGTCTTGAAGTGGTACTTGACCCAGAAGCGCTCTCCCCCCGCGTTGATCCACATGAACGTATGGCTGCCGTACCCGTTCATGTGTCTCCAGCTGCGGGGCGTGCCCCGATCCGACATCAGGATCGTCACCTGGTGCATTGCCTCCGGGCGCAGCGACCAGAAGTCCCACATCATCGTGTGATCCCGAAGATTGGTGTGGGGCAGACGCTTTTGAGAGTGGATGAAGTCCGAGAACTTGCTGGGGTCCCGGATGAAGAAAACCGGGGTGTTGTTTCCGACGAGGTCGTAGTTGCCCTCCTCGGTGTAGAACTTCATCGCGAAGCCACGGGGGTCGCGCGCCGTGTCAGCGGATCCCAGCTCCCCGGC
>JAYUBK010000210.1:0-4836 GCA_043740835.1 Chloroflexota bacterium | reverse complement strand
TCGCGGCGACAACCGTCGCCCTCGCCGCCCCACCCGCGCCGGCCGCCGGCCATTCCCGCGCCGCCGCGCCGGCGACCCAGGCCATCGTCACCACCACGGCTTCCCAGCCCGTTGTCACGACCAGGGAGATCGACCCCGCCACCGCCGCAGGCAGCCAGGATGCCGCAACCGCCGGGAACGGACAGCCGGCCGGTCATGGGGCGGCTGTCGAGGCCGCGGTCGTCGCGTGTAAGGCCGCTCTCGCCCCCGGCGAGCATGGCATCGGTGCCTGCGTCAGCGCAGTCGCCAACAAGCACGGCAAGACCGTCAGCGCGGCGGCGAAGTCCATGGGCGGCCACCCCGCGAAGTAGCGGCAGGCCGACGCGGGGCGGCGGATCTCCCGCCGCCTCGCCTGTGCAGCGGAGGAGCAAGCGTGGCGAGGGTCGCTACGCTTCTCCTTCGATGACAGCTGTAGTTGAATTGGTGGGCGCTCGCAAGAGCTATGGCGAGACCGAGGCCCTGCGCGGCGTTGACCTCGCGATCGAGCCCGGTCGCCTGGTGGCGATCCTCGGCCCCAATGGGGCCGGGAAGACGACCGCAATCAGCCTCATGCTGGGACTTCGAAAGCCCACCGCGGGCAGTGCGCTCCTATTCGGCATCGACCCCGCCGACCGCCGGGCTCGCAGTCGCGTCGGAGTGATGCTCCAGGAGTCGGGTGTGCCGAACACGCTCAAGGTCAAGGAGCTGATGGGTCTCTTCGCCTCCTATTACCCGCATTCCCTGCCGCTCTCTCGCACGCTCGAGCTTTCGGATCTTGCCGACAAGGCCGACTCGAGCGTGGGCCAGCTCTCGGGTGGGCAAAAACAGCGGCTCTATTTCGCGCTCGCCATCTGCGGCGATCCCGAGGTCATCTTCCTTGACGAGCCCACGGTCGGAATGGACGTCCAGTACCGGCGTCTCTTCCTCGACTCGATCCGGCAATTCGCGACTGCAGGCAAGACGATCATCCTGACGACGCACTACCTCGACGAGGCCGATGAGCTCGCCGAGAGGATCGTGGTGATCGGCCACGGCAAGGTGATCGCCGATGGGACACCGCGCGAAATCAAGTCGCGGGTGGCTGGCAAGAAGATGAGCTTTGCCGCCGACGGGATGAGCGCATCGACCTTCGACGGGCTTCCGGTTTCGAACCTGGACATCACCAACGGCAGGGTCAAGTTGCTCAGCAACGCTCCGGAAGAGGTTCTTCGTGAGCTCTTCCGGCGAAGCCTCACGATCGCCGACCTCGAGGTGAGCGGTGCCGACCTCGAGGAGGCCTTCATATCGATCACGAAGGAGGAGGGATGAGCACCCCTTCCATCACAGGCCGGCCACGGCCGGGCCTGGCGTCAGCCTGGAGAATGCTCGCTCAGCAGTCCTATGCGGGCCTTTTGAGCCTGGTGCGGATCCCGGCCTTCAGCGTCACGGGGATCGCGCTCCCGGTGATGTTCTGGGCCTTCTTCGGGCTGCCGAACGTGGGCAGGAACCTCGGCGGGATCGACGCCGGCGAGTACACGCTGGCCACTTACGGCGCCTACGCGATCAGCAGCATGATGCTTTTCAACTTCGGCATCGGAGTCGCTCAGGAGCGGGGCCAGAAGCTCGACCTCCTGATCCGGGCGACGCCGCTGCCCGCATCCATCTACCTCGTTTCCAAGTTGATCGTGGCAATGGTTTTCGGCGTTTTCGCGCTGGCAGTCCTTTTCCTCTTCGGCGCTGTCGCGGGCCATGTCTTCATCCCTGCCGACCGCCTGCTGTTGATGGTCACGCGGCTCTTGCTGGGCGCCCTGCCGTTCATCGCCATGGGCTTCGCGATCGGTTACACGTTCGGTGCCAACGCCGCTCCCGGCGCGACGAACCTGATCTACCTGCCGATGGCCTTCTCATCGGGAATCCTGGTGCCGATCGATTTCCTGCCTGACCTGGTTCGCAAGATAGCGCCTTACCTGCCCACCTATCACTACGGTCAGCTGGCGCTGAGCAGCGTCGGTGCCAAGGCGGAGGACTGGACGACAAGCGCGGTCTGGCTGGTGGGTTACACCGTGATCTTTTTCGCCATCGCCTTCCGGCAGTACCGGCGCGAGGAAGTCCGCAAGTACGGGTGAGCGGTCTTAGCCGAGGGAGTAGATCGCGGGGAGTTCGCGGTACAGACCCGCGTAGTCGAGCCCGTATCCGATCACGAAGCGATCGGGGATGACGAAGCCGGTGAAATGGATGTCGACCGGCACCTCACGCCGTGCCGGGCGGTCGAGAAGGGTGGCGAGGCGGATGGAGGCCGGCCGGCCCGCCTTCAGCTTCTTGAGGATGACGTTGATCGTCCGTCCCGAGTCGACGATGTCCTCGACGAGCAGGACGCTTCTGCCGGTGAGCGGTCCTTCCACGAGGTGGGCGAACTTTACCTTCCCGCTGGAGGACGTCCCGCCGCCATAGCTGGAAGCGCGCACGAACTCAAGCTCGGCCGGGATGCTCAGCGCCCTCAGAAGGTCCGAGGCAAAGACCGCGGCGCCCTTGAGGATCACGACGATGACCAGCGGCTGGTCGATGTCGGCGTAGGTGGCGGAGATCTCCTGGCCAAGCTGGCGGACCCGGCGCGCGATCCGCTTGGAAGTGATCATCGCCTTTCCGGACCCTCTCACCGGCGGCGCGGCGGGAGGGGTCAGGACTTCCACCATTCGGCTCAGTCTACCAGTCGGGGATGGGGCCGACGCTCGCCTCGATCGGTCCCTGCTTGCTGTAGCGGGAGCGCCCGAAGCGGCTCAACCCGCCGTCGAAATTGACCACCAGGCCGTACTGGTAGGTGTCCGGCCGGGCTCTCCCGTGGGGCTTGTGGCCATGAACAAGCCGCCGCGAGCCCGTGAGCTCCAGCCACTCCTCGAGCCTGCGGCGGCTGGTGCGGAAGACCATCCCGGGCGTCAGGGTGTCCCAGAGCGCCATCTCGTCGCCGCTCTCCATGAGGCGTCGGCCCTCGGCATTGATGGCTTCGACGACGTTGGTCTCCCCTGCGGAAACGAGCTTTTTGTAGAGGTCGTTGTCCGAGTGCTGAAGCAAAGTGCCGTCCTCGAGTTTCAGCAGCAGGGGTCGGGCCCGCATCCAGGCCTCGAGCTCGCGATCCCTTTCCAGCTCGCGAAGGTCGTGCATCTCGCCGCCCAGCCCCATCCAGCTGGACAGGTGGCTGCGATCGCGCAACGCCCACAGCATCGCCACCTCATGGTTGCCGAGGAGAACCGTTGTGTTCGGTCGGTCCCGGGCGTAGCGGAGAGCGCCGACGCCGAACGGCCCGCCGTCAACCAGGTCGCCCAGGAAGACTGTGTGCCAGCGGTCCGGGGGGTAGGGGGCGAGGGCCTTGAATACCCGCTCGATGTCGCCGTGGACGTCGCCGACCACGACAACCGGCAGGTCGAGAGCGGGCACGGTCACGCCGGCACTCGGCGGATGGTCCGAGTATAGGAACCGATCGTCTGCAGCTCGGTCCGGCTCGGGCGCCAGTTCCAGCCGTTGCCGAAGAGCCGCTCAGCATCGTTTCGCGCGAACGGCCGTGCTCTGGCATACAGACCGCTGGCGGGGGTTCCGCGGAAGACCCAGAACGAGTCCCAATCGCTGCGGGCTCGCGCCCTGCGGACATGCGCATTGGAATCCCACCAGCCCGGTCCGGGATCTCTGGTGACGTCCGGCAGGATGTCCGCGACCTCCAACTCCCCGGCAAGGAAAAAAGCGGCAGGACCGTCGATCGGGTGGAGGCGGACGAGGAAGAGGATCCTGTCGCCCGGCCGCGCCTTCCTGAGCGCAAAGGCTCGGGGCGCGCTCCGGCAGTTGTCGCCATAGGTGGAAATCTCGGACCGGAAGTCGGGGTCGAGGTGGACCGGCAGGTTGAGCCAGGAGACGGGAGCGTGCTCGGCCAGATCGCGGGCGTCCTTCAGGCGCAGCATCGGCCTCGCCCAGCCGCCGTGCTCCGGGATCGGCAGGAGCCGGAAGGTGCCGTCGGGAAAAAGCGGCGAGCGCGCCCGGTGTGCCGCATTGACACCGACGTTGGCCATGAAGACCGCCATAGTTTTGAGAGCATGCCCGAGCTGCTCGTCCTTGGCGGTGACTCCTTCGGGGAGTACCACGCCCGCCAGCTGCGCCGTGCCGCCGCCGGGAACGTGCGCGTCGTGACCTCCGCGTGGCTGGAAGAACTCAGGGAATGGATTCCGAACGCGTCGCCGGACGACCAGCTGGTGCCTGGTCCGATGATGCCCCACCTCCTCTGGCAATGGCTGGCGGGCGAGCTGGGCGCCGAGGCGGCCCCGCCTCCCCGCACCTGGGGGCTCCCCTTTGAGAAACCTGGCCCCGCCGGCGAGCTCTATCTCAGCGCCGCGGCCTGGGTCTGCCCGGCCACCTGCATCGAGCCGGCGCACTGCCCGGTCCTCCACGCCCCCCGGGACTGGGACCTTGGCGACATCATCGAAAGCCGAGCCCTCGCCGAAGGTCTGCGCCCGGCTGTCTTCCGCTGCCTCCACTTTGCGGGAGGTGTTGGGACGGTCGCGGCGAGCGTCCTCCAGGCCGCAGCGGCGGTGCCGTCCGGGCCAAACGGGATCCTTGTGGCGACGACCTCGCGCTGCCACGCGGCCGTCGGCTGCCTCTCGCTCGAGCCGGTTCGGTAAACTTCGTGCGGGTCTTAGGGGCGTAGCTCAGTTTGGTCAGAGCGCCGGTCTCCAAAACCGGATGCCGAGGGTTCGAATCCTTCCGCCCCTGCCAACATTCGTGGGCCGCTAGCTCATCAGGTAGAGCGCCGTGCTGATAACGCGGAGGTAGGTGGTTCGAGTCCACCGCGGCCCACCA
>JAYUBK010000209.1:0-4841 GCA_043740835.1 Chloroflexota bacterium | reverse complement strand
GCGTGGCAACTCCGTATCCACCTTTGAAAATTCCCTTGGCGCAGATCTCCCCTCTTCCCGATCCTCTGGCGTTCGAGCTCGCGCACGCCATGCGGTGGGCGCGGCGAAGGCGCGCGTCGATGCGCGACTTCGCCAACGAACTGCGTCGTGGGATGGGGTGGAAAAGCCTTTCCCATGCTTCGATCTACGCCTGGGAGGCAGGCACGACTCGCATCCCGGCAGCGGCGCTCGTTGCCGCGGCGCGGATGCTCGACCTCGGGGTCGACGAATTGCTGGAGCGGTCTCGGGTTGCCGGCGCAGGCAGGCAGATCAGCCAGCCTGCCGCGATTGGTCGTCCGAACCGCTAGGACCCGGTTCGGGTCTCCGGCCGCAGCGTCACGGTGAACGTGCTCCCCGTCCCGAGCTCGCTTTCGACCCGGATGGATCCACCCATCACCGCGACCAAGCGTCTGCAGACGGTCAACCCGAGGCCCGTGCCTTCTAGCTGGCTGGGACCGACCTGGTGGAATTCCTCGAAGATCTTCTCCAGCTGGTCCGGCGGGATTCCCGTGCCCCGATCCGTGACCGCGACCTCGACGAGGCCTCCGACCTGCCTGCCGCGCAACCCGACCGTCGTACCGCCCGAGGAGTGCTTGATGGCGTTGGACAGAAGGTTCCAAAGAACCTGAAGCAGGCGGCGGCGATCGGCGCTGACGTACAGGCCCACCGCGCACTCGGCGGCAAGCGTGACGCCACGCGCCTCAGCCAGGGGCTGCACCTGGCCGATCGCCTGGTCGAGGATCGGGCCCAACTCGAGGTCGTTCATCACGACCGGCATCTTCTCCGCGTCCAGCTTGGCAAGGTCCAGCGAGTCGTTCACGAGACTCAGGAGATGGCGGCCGGCAGCTTCGATGTTCGACACGTAGCGCGCCTGCTTCTCGCTTAGCTCACCGCCACGTCCCGAGCTCAGCAGCTCCGCGAATCCCAGCACCGAGTTGAGCGGCGTCCGAACCTCGTGGTTCATCATTGCCATGAGCCGGCTCTTCGCATCGTTCTCGCGGGTTGCATGCTCCATCCGGACCCGGTCGGTTATGTCCGTCGCCAGTCCGCTCATGCCAATGCAGCGGCCCCTGGAGTCAATCCACGGCCCGTAACGCACGTCGAAGTCGGCGTCGAAGGCCGCCATATGGACGATACCTTCGAAAGTCTCGCCGCCAAGTCCGCGCCTGATGTGGTCCACAGCGTCGGGCATACCCGCAAATATCTCGAAGACATTCATGCCGACGGAAACCCCCGGCTCCATGTCGAGTCGGGCAAGACCTGCGCCCTCCGCAAGAAGGACTTCACCTTCATTGTTGAAGGCGAAGGTGATGACGGGCGAGTTGGCGACCACCGCGCTGAGGCTGGCGCGGCTCTCTGCAAGCTCGCGCTCGGAGGCCAACCGGTCGGTGACGTCGAAGGCCACGGAAATTACGCCTGTGACGGCGCCGGTCTCGTCACGGATCGGGCTGTAGCGAGCCTCGAAGTCGCGCTCAAGGGGCTGGTACCTGCCCACCCGGACGCATGTCTCGCCGGCCAGTGCCCGGGTCACCCCATCGACAATGTCCGCGCGGCCCACATGGTCGAGATGGATGGAGGTCCCCACAACGTCGGCGGAGTCGAGGCCGAGATCGGCAAGACCCCTGCCGACGCTGAGAGTGATCACACCGCGCGGGTCGACTGCGTTGACGATGACCGGCGCGCTGGCGACGAGGGCCGAGAGACGCTCTTCGCTCTCTCGGATCGCGGCGATCATCTCGGCCCGGCCGATGGCGGCTGCGGCCAGTCCAGCCAGGACCTCGAGCACGTTCGCCTCTCGATGGCCGAAGGCTCCCTTGCGGCGCGAGCGAACCTGTATGACTCCCGTCGTTCGACCATCGTGGCGCAGGGGAGAAGCGGCGAGGGAGTGGATACCAGTTGCACGCGCGCGCTCCTGGTCGACGAATTCGTTGGACAGTGCGTCCGCTGTAAAGATCGTTGTGCCGGTGGTTGCGCAGTGCCGCGCAAAGCTCGGGCCGAGGTCCTCTCCCGAGTTCGGCCAGCCCCCGGATTCCCCGCTGAAGGCCCGACCCCTGACGGTCAGCGACTCGAGCAGTGTCACGGTGGCCCCGTCGGCGCCGGTCAGGTTACGAGCCGTCTCAGCGAGCATCTCCAACACCGAGTGGACGTCGAGGTCGTTGTCGTAGACCTCTGTCTGGGCCTTCACGATCTGGACCATGCGGTCGGCCTCCTGACGCAGGACCGACTCGACCCTCGCCTGCTTCGTCACATCGACGATCTGCGCAACCGTGTAGAGCGGCTTGCGATTGGAGTCGCGCACAAGGCCCACATTTACCTCCACGGTCACCTTCCGTCCGTCCCGCGTCTTCACGCGACGCCGGAGCAGGAGCCGTTCGACCTGCCCCTCGATGAGAAGGCGCCGCCGTTCGGCTGTCTCCGCCTCGTCATTGCCGATCGCCGAGAGCTCGGAGATCGTCATGCCGATCAGCGCGCCGCTCTCGTAGCCGAGTATGCCGTGGAGCGCCCGGTTGGCCTGGATGATGCGACCCGTCGCCACCGATGTGATGTGCATGCCCACGGCCGAGTTCTCGAACGCCTCCTTGAAAAGGGCTTCGCTGCGGCGGCGAGCGTCCTCCGCCTCTTTCATCGCGCTGACGTCGACGAAGCTGGCGACGACGCTCGTCACGCGCCCGGTCTCGTCGATGATCGGCACCACGTCGCCGTGGATCCAGACAGTGCTGCCGGAGCCGACGCGGATGCGGTTGGTGACGCCGCGCAGGGCCAGGCTCGTCGTCAAAACCCGATAGAACGGGAGTTCCTGCGCAGTGAGTTCGGTGCCGGTCTCGTCCCACATCGTCAGCGGCGGCGGATCGGGGCCGGTAAGGATCCCGGCGGCCTCGGCACCGAGGATGTCGATGGCTGCCTTGTTGACCACCACCCGCTGGCCCGGGCCGCCCTGGATCACCCCGCAGGACATCACCTCGTAGGCCTCACGCAGCCGACTCTCGGAGCGGCCGACCTCCGAGTTCAGGCGGGCGGCCTCCAGCGCTGGCGACAACTGGGCGGCGAGGAGGGTCATGAAGCGGACCTCGTCTTCGCCAAAGTCCTGCCCAAGCTTGTCGGCCACAACCAGGCAGCCGATCGACCGGCCATCGACGGAGAGGGGGACGCAGGCCACGAGGTCGGGGACTTCCGTGCTGGCATCCGCTCCGACGCGAGTGCGGTAGTCGTTGATGACTACCGGCTCACCGGACTCGAAAGAGGGCCCGATGGCCAGCGACTCCTTCGGTACCACGGCGCCAAGTCCGAACCTGAGTTCGCGGGTGACTGTGCGGAGCACCTGGTCGTGCTCGTCCCAGAGAACGACGCTGGCGGCGTCGCAGCCCAGCGCCGTGCGCGCCTGCAGGCTGGCGAGCTCAACCAGGCGGACGAGGTCGAGCTCTCCGGAGGTCGCCACCGCGAGGGCGTGAATCGCCGCCAGTCGGGTCGCCTCGCGCTCCCGAACGGAGGCCAGACGCGCTGACTCAAGTGCCGGCCCGATGGCGGCCGCCAGAAGCTCGATGAGTTGGCGCTCCTCCTCGGAGAACCTCCTGACCGAATAGGAGAAGACGCTGATCGCGCCGACTGCGCGACGGCCTACAAGAAGTGGTACGACGATGATCGAGGCGATCCCGGAATTCTTGGCCCAGGTCAGCGCTCCCGCTTCCGCCTGGTAATCATCACAGGTGATCGACCGGCCTTCGAGAATGGCACGTCCCACGAGCGAGCCGTGCAGCGGCATCGACGCGGGATGATCGGTCGGCTCCCGCGCAGCCGCGGCAAGCAACCTCAGGTCGCCCTCCGCCTCCTCCAACCAGCGAACTCCGATGCCGTCCGCGTCGAGAAGGTTCTGGCAATGGTCAGCGGCAAGCTGGGCGATTCGCCCCGAGTCATCGCCTCCCGCCGCCGCCGTCGCGACCTCATGAAGCGCGTGTAGCACGTCTTCGTGAGTGACACGACTCCTGGCTATCAAGTCTGCCGCCTCCCCCGTCCGACCGCTTTAAGGCGTTCTGGACTCTTCTCACGGTAGAGCGGGACAAGGACAAAAGGGGAACATTTGCCGTCATTGCGCCGTGAGGACGAATTCAATCCACCGTATCCCAGCCTGGAGCGCGAGGTGAGGTTTTGGTCTTAGCGAGCTCCGGTCATGTCGCGTGATGTGGTGTAAATCCGTTCGTGCGGTTGGGTCATCAGGTTAAGCGGACTCCATCTCGAGTAGAGCCTTGACCACCTCCTCGTTGCTGGGCTGGGTGAGCTTGTTCATCGACTCCTGGCTGAAGTAGCGGCGACCGACGGCCCACTCGTCGTTTTGCTCTTCCAGGATGGCCCCGGCCAGGCGCAACAAAGCCGCTCAGTTGGGAAAGATGCCGACCACCTCGCAGCGCCGGCCGACCTCGCGGTTCAGTCGCTCGAGCGAGTTGGTCGACCAGATCTGCCGGCGGTGCTCGACCGGGAAGCTGTAGTAGGCGAGGACGTCAGTCTCAGCGTCTCGAAGGCAGGCGACCAGCTGCGGGTAGCGCTTCTCGAAGAGGCGGCAGACCCGCTCTACCGTCTCCTTGGCGCTGGCGGCGTCGGGCTGGGCGAAGATGGTCCGCAAGGTGGCGGCCACCATCTGCTGGGCGAGCTTGGGCACCCTCGCCAGCGCGTTGCGCATGAAGTGGACCCGGCAGCGCTGCCAGGTGGCTCCCACCAGGACCTCGGCGACTGCCTGCTTGAGGCCCAAGTGGGAGTCGGAGGTGACCAGCCGGACACCGCTAAGGCCGCGGCTGACCAGCTGGCGGAGG
>JAYUBK010000208.1:0-4852 GCA_043740835.1 Chloroflexota bacterium | reverse complement strand
AAACCGAAGGCTCGTAGCCGAGGGTGCGGGCCAGCGTGATGTCAGATGTGAGATCGCGCATCTCCCCGGGCCGGTATTCGCCCCTCAGCACGGGTGCGACGCGGACGCCCAGCGCGGCCGCAAGGGCATCCGCAAGGGCCCTGATCGAACTCGGCCGGCCGGTTCCCACGTTGACGGCGAGGCCGTCGCAGCTGTCGCCGATCGCGGCCAGCAGGTTCGCGCGGGCGATGTCCTCCACGAAGCAGAGGTCGCGGGTCTGCTCGCCATCCTCGTAGAGCACCGGAGGCAGGGAATTGAGGAGTTGGGTGGCGAAGATCGCGATGACTCCCGTGTAGGGGTTGCGGATCGACTGTCGCGGTCCGTAGGTGCAGGAGTAACGCAGGGCGACTGTCGGAATCCCGGTCTGGCGGCCCCAGGCGAGGACCATCCGCTCCTGGTCGAGCTTGGTCATGGCATAGACGGTCTCGCCCCCCACCGGCGCCCTCTCCGGGGTCGGAGCCGATTGCGCGGGCCGCTCGCAGAGGGGGCAGCGAACGCGGTAATCGCCCGCTGTCAGGTGGACATCCCGGCGAGGAGGCGGGAACTGGAGGCCGTGGTCGGCGCAGGCCACCGCGCCCTCGCGGTAGACCGCCTGGGATGATGCGACGACAACCTTTCGAACCGGCAGGCAGTCGTCCCGGATGATCTCGAGGAGCCGAGCCGTGCCGACGCTGTTGACCTCGAAGTACTTGGCGATCTCGGGCATGTAACCGCCGTATGCCGCCTCGTGAAAGACCGTGTCGACCCCGGCGAGGGCATCTCGGAGTGAGCCGACGTCCCGAACATCGCCCTCCCTGAAATCCGCGGAGGCCGGAATCCACGAGGGCCGGCCGCGATGCGTCTGCGGTTCGAGGTTGTCCAGGATCCGGACCCGCCAACCCTCTGCAAGCAGTAGGTCGGCCACGTGTGAACCGATAAGGCCGGCCCCGCCGGTGACGAGAGCAAGCGGCCGGCTCATGCGACCCGCACCTGGACGTGGTGGTAGCCGCTGGCCCCGCTGGGCGAGATGCCGTGATGCGCCTCGGGCTGGAGGATGCCATCCCCGTCGGTCGCCCTGACCACGAGCTCGTGGTCACCCGATCCGGCCGGCGCCCAGTCGAGACTCCAGAGCGACCATGTGGCTCGGGTGCCCGGGTAGTCGATCTTCGCCCGGGTCCAGGTGCTCCCCGCGTTGGTGCTGACCTCCACGCTGGAGATGCCACGGCCGGCCGCGTAGGCGATGCCCTGCAGCCGGACCCTGCCCGACAACACGGCTCCGGCCTGAGGAGCCGAAATGCGCGAGGTCGTATGCACGAAGCGCGCTTTCCAACCCTGGCTCTCGTAGTAGCCCTCATCGACGGCGCCCGATAGGTCGATGCGCGTCAGCCACTTGACGCTGACCTCCCCGTAGTTCCGCGGCATCAGGACGCGGGCGGGGTAGCCGTGACGATCCGGCAGCTCTTCCCCATTCATCTCGTAGGCCACGAGGGCCGCGGGATCCATCGCCTCGTCCAGGGACGTCGTGTGGAGATAGCCGTCCGCTCCATACAGATTCACTGTCTTGATTCCCGGCCGAAGCCCAGCCGCGCTGAGGAGAGCGGGAAGCGAAACGCCCTTCCAGAGAGCGTTGCTGATGAGGCCCGCCCCAACTGAGTTGCTGATGCATTCGAGCGTCACCTCGTGCTCGGTCGGGGTGATCCGGCGCAGGTCTTCCAGCGAGTAGGTCGCCGGCCTGTCGACAAGCCCGGACACCGCCAGGCGCCAGGCGGCCACATTTACCTCGGGATCAATGAGGTTTTTCGTCACCACATAGAAATCTGCGGTCGGCGTCACCGGGAGCAGGCTCGTCGTCCGATAGCCGTCGTAGCCGAGGGATGACCCGTCATGAAGAACTTTCAGGAGGCCGCCGGACGCGGCCGCCATGAGGACGCCCGAGCCGGCCAGGATGGCGTTTCGCCGGGACACCAGAATGCCCTCGGGTTCCCCCCCGGCCGGCGCCCTGTGGAGGCGGTCGAAGAGAAGGAGCGCAACTCCGTAGGTCGCGTAGGTCAGCAGCAGCCCGATGCTCGTCGCGACCGCCGCGACGCCGGCGGGGAGGCCGATGTAGCTCGCTCCGAGGACCGGCCAGAAGACCCCCGTCGAGACCAGCCAACCGACTGTGACTGCGGCGACGACGAACAGCGCCCTGGAGCGGCTGGACCGCACAGAGCCCTCGGATCGCCGTGCAAAGGCCGCGTAGAGGAGGCCACACGCAACGCCGGCGACGACGAGGCCCGGGATGTCACCCAGGATCGCCATGTCCTTGGCGTGGAGCGGCCCTCCGAGCCGGTTGAGCAGGGCAAGGAACTGGTCGACCGGAATGTGCGGAAGAACGAGGTCGCCCACCAGCTCGGAATGGATCGAGATGCCGCCGAAGAGACGCAGCAGCAGGCTCGCAAGTGCCATCGCGAGACCGGCCCAGAGTCCTCCGACAAGGCCCCAGAGGATTGGCTGGAGGCGCCTCATGCCTGCGTCGCATCCATCATGGTTCCGAGGCGACGAAGCGCTTCGATGGTGGCGGGCATGTCGTTGACGGAATGCGCGGCCACGGTCAGCTGCTGGAGGTCCGAGGGCTCGTCGACGTCGAAGGTCGGCCGCATGAGTTTGACCGCCAATCCATCTCGGGAGGCGCGGGACAGGAGGTGCTCAAAGACCCCGGTGGTGCTCATCTGCACGCCCGCAAGGACTGAGTGGTAGGACCGCATCCCAACGAGCCAGTAGCCCCCGTCGAAAACCGGTCCGAGGACAAGGTCGTGGGTGTCGAGTGCCGCGAAGGCAGCCGCGATCGCTTCGATGCCGACCTGCGGTGAGTCGGATGCGATGAGCACCACTCGGTCCTCGCCGCGGTCTGCAGCTGTGCGAAATAGCCGGTCCTGGCGAGCTCCCCAATCGCCGCCTCCCTGCGCGACTGGGGCGGCCCACCCGGAACCGACCACCTCGACCACCTCGGGCCACCCGTCGTCCGGGGTCACGAACCAGCCGGTCGAGATCGGCAGACCGCGGAGGCGCCGCGAGAGGTCCTTCAGGAACGCCCGATAAAGGCCGGCAGCCGACTCGTGTCCCAGGGAGCTGCCGAGCCGTGTCTTGACGAAACCGGGTCGCGGTGCCTTGGTCGCGACGTAGAGGCGATCGGTCACCCGCCGTCCTCCAGCCGCTGCGTTGTCGAGGGCACGGGCAAGGCGGCGTGACGGAGAGCGGTCACGAAGATGGCGACGCCCGCCTTCAGCCCGGCGCCAAGGTTGCCGCCGACCTTCGAATACCCGGCCCCCCGGCGCCGGTAGCCAACCGGCACCTCGCGGTAGCGGTAGCCGAAGCGCAGCGACTTGACCAGCATCTCCGTCGACCACCCGTAGGTCATGTCGGTCATGCCCAACGCCAGCAGGTGGTCGCGACGAATGGCCCGGAAAGGTCCCAGGTCGCTGACGGGGGTGCTGTAAAGGCGGCCGATCAGTTGCGAGGCGACGACATTGCCGGCCCGCTGCTGGATCGTCATCGCGCCCCGCTCGCGCCTCTCTGCAACACGCACCCCCACAACGAGATCGGCCGTACCGGCCAGGAGCGGCGCGAGCAGCGAGGAGAGACCAACCGGATCGTCGGAGCCGTCGCCGTCTGCAAACACGATCAACTCGGCGCCGGCGGCCGCCACGAGGCCGGCCAAACAGGCGCGGCCGTAGCCACGGTTGGGCTCGGTGACGACGGTGGCGCCGGCCGCGCCGGCCTCAGCAGCGGTTCGGTCGGTGGACCCGTTGTCGACGACGATCACCCGTGCCGCGAACGTCGCTGGCACCGCGGCGACCATCTCAGCGACGACGCGACCGATGATGCCTTCCTCGTCGAGGGCAGGGATCACGATGGCAAGGGCGTGCTGTGAGTTCACGTCGGAAAACGTTCGAACATCGAGCTTTCGGCTCGGTTACAGGCTGCTTGCCCGGCTCGCCTTGCCGGCTCTACTCGGACGCGGAGGCGACAGGCACTGAAAGCATCCCGCCGAGCCATCGGAACACTCGGATATGCTCTTCCGAGTGCCGATCTGGTATCTCACCTTGCTCGGACTGACCGGCCTGGAAAGGCTGCGCGAACTCGCCACCTCTCGCAAGAACTCGCTCGCTGTCGGAGGGGCACCCTCGGCGCCGGCCACCTATCCCTTACTGGTCGCCGCCCATGTCGGGCTGCTGACCCTGCCGGTGCTCGAGATCGCCATCACCCGCCCCCGGGCTCGAGCCCGAATGGCCTGGGTCTCCCTCCTGCTCGCTGCCACCGGTCTGCGCCTGTGGTCGATAAGCAGCCTCGGAAGCGCCTGGAATGTGCGCGCGCAAATTCGCGATGACTTTGCGCCCGTGACCCGCGGTCCCTATCGCTACATCCGGCATCCGAACTACCTCGCCCTGATCGTCGAGTTCGTCGCGCTGCCCATGGCCGGCGGAGCCTGGAGGAGCGCCGTCGGGCTTTCATTTCTCAATGGCTACGCCTTATGGGACAGGATCCGCGAGGAGGAGGCCCAGCTGACCAGGTCCGACTCCTATCGACTCGCGTTTCAGCGCAAGGCGAGGTTCATCCCGGGGATCGTCTAGGGTCGCCAGCCCAGCTGCATGAGCTCGATGCTCACCCCCGGGCCAAGCCCGATCCCGAGACCATCGCTGGGCGCATCTCCCAGCGATCCAATCAGGCCCTTCAGGGTGAAAAGGATCGAGGCCGAGGACACGTTTCCGACCTGATCGAAGGTTTCGCGCGATGGCGCCAGGAGAGCGTCGTCAATCCCCAGCGCACTCTGGATCCCGTCGAGGATGCGCGGGCC
>JAYUBK010000207.1:0-15040 GCA_043740835.1 Chloroflexota bacterium | reverse complement strand
GTCTCCGCCGGGGTCCGATAGACCTCGTCGAACTGATTCTTGAAAGCGAGGACAGACTCGAGGCCGTCATCACGTTCGTCGCCCTCCTGGAGCTGCTGCGGCGCGGCGCGGTGACCGTGCGCCAGTGGGAGAATTTCGGTGCGATCACCGTCGAGGCCCGTGTGGCGCCCGCGCCGATGAAGGCGGACTGAAGGTGGCATGAACGATCTTTCGCGGGCACTGGAGGCCATCCTCTTCACGTCCAACCGGGCGCTCAAGCTTCGCGAGCTCCAGCAGGCCACGGAGTCGAACAAGCAGGCCGTTGAAGGCGCCCTGGATGAGCTCCGAGCTGCACTCGAGGTTCGCGGCCTGATGCTCCAACGCCAGGGCGATCAGGTCCAGCTCGTGACGCGGCCGGAGGTCAGCTCCTACATCAGGCGGGCGCTGCGTCCGGAGGTCACGGGGAGGCTGAGCCCGGCGGCATACGAGACGCTGGCCATCGTCGCCTACCAGCAGCCCGTGACCCGCACGCGGATCGAGGAGATCAGGGGCGTCAATTGCGAGTCCGTGCTCAATAACCTTGAACTGCGCGACCTTGTCACCGAGGTCGGCCGCGGCCACGGACCCGGTCAACCCAAGCTGTATGGAACCACCATGCGTTTCCTCCAGGTCCTCGGGCTGCAGAGCCTCGAGGAGCTGCCCGAGGCCCTGCCGACCAGAGAGGACGCCTCATGAGCGCTGAGCACCCTGGCAATGGTGAGAGGCTCAACAAGTTCCTGGCGCGGAGTGGGGTAGCCTCCCGGCGCAGCGCCGACGTGCTCATCGCGAGCGGCGCGGTACTTGTCAACGGCCGCCGTCCGCCCGTCAACGGCTGCCTGATCGACCCCGACCGTGATCGCGTCACCGTGTCCGGCGCGGACGTCGTGCCCGCGCTGCAGAAGACGTACGTGGCACTCAACAAGCCGGTTGGCTTCGTCGTCACTGCGGATGATCCGGGCGACCGCCCGACGGTGATGAAGCTTGTCGCGACCGCTGCGCGGCTCTTCTCGGTCGGGCGCCTGGACATGGACAGCCGCGGGCTTCTTGTGATGACCGACGACGGCGAGCTGGCCAATCGCCTCACGCACCCGCGTTACAAGGTCGCGAAGGAGTACCTGGTCACGGTCGAAGGGATGCCGAGCGAGGCGACACTACGCCGCCTGCGACGCGGAATCGAACTCGATGACGGCACCACGGCGGCTGCCGAGGTGGCCCTGCTCTCCAGCCGCCAGGGTCGCACCCAGCTCCGACTAACGATCACCGAGGGCCGCAACCGCCAGGTCCGACGGATGCTTGACGCAGTCGGCCATCCGGTGAGGGATCTCCAGCGGACCGCTTACGGGTCATTGCGCCTCGGGCGCCTCAAGGAAGCCAACTGGCGCAGGCTCCGACCCTTCGAGGTCACCGCCCTCAGGAAGGCCGCCGGGCTTGAGTGAACCGGCAGAGGGATGGTCCGGGACCGTTGTGGCCATCGACGGCCCGGCCGGTGCCGGCAAGTCGGCGGTGGGTCGGCGCGTCGCCGAGAGGCTTGGATTGCCCTTCCTGGACTCGGGCCTGCTCTACAGGGCGGTCACCTGGCTCGCTCTCGAGCGTGGCGTGTCCTCGACCGATCTCGCGGCGCTGGTGGCCATTGCCTCGCTGCCGGAGCTTGACGTCAGAGGTGGCTCGGTCCGCCTCGGCGACCGAGATCTCGGGGAGTTCGTTCACCAGCCGGAGATCCTCTGGAGCCTCGGTGCGGTCTCGGCACTGGCCCCGGTTCGGGACGCCATCAACCGCAAGCAGCGCGCCCTCGCCACCGGCGGGATGGTCGTCGCCGGCCGCGACATCGGTACCGTCGTGTTCCCCCGGACGCCCTTCAAGTTCTTCCTCACGGCCACCGTCGACGAACGCGTAAGACGCCGGGCGGCACAGTTCGAAAAGCGCGGCGAGCCCTTCGACAGAGAGGTCATGACCCGCGAGATAGCCACCAGGGACGAGCTCGACTCAACACGGGCGGTGGCGCCGCTCCGGCCGGCCGGCGACGCGGTCATCATCGACACCGGCGGGATGAGCCTGGACGGAGTCGTGGAACAGGTCGTCGAGCGCGTCCGGCAGGACGCGACGCGCTGAGATGCTCTATGCCTTCCTACGCCTGCTCGCCCGGTTCCTGGTCCGCACATTTCTTTTCGGCGGCCTCTTCACGGTGCGGGGCACCGAGAACGTCCCTCGCCAGGGGTCGCTGCTCGTCTGCGCCAACCACCAGTCGACGCTCGAGCCTCCCGCAGTCGCTGCGTTCCTGCCCCGGAGCGACTCCTGGAACATGGCCAAGTCGGAGTTCTTCCAGAGCGGCGCGCTGAAGCGCTGGTTCTTCGTCTCGTACCACTCGTTTCCGGTTATTCGTAACAGCCCGGATCGACGAGCCCTGCGCCGCTCGGTTGACATCCTCAAGTCGGCCCAGGCACTGATCATCTATCCGGAGGGAACGCGGGTGGTGGACGGGGGCCTCATCAAGCCCGAGCCGGGCGCGGGCTGGTTGGCCACCTTGACGGGGACCACGGTGCAGCCGGTTGCGCTGAATGGCGGCCGGGGCGCCTTCCCGAAAGGCTCCAACTTCCCTCGCCGCGCAAGGGTCGAGTTGGTCTTCGGGAGGCCCTTCAAAATTCCCTCCCGGACTGCTGACGGGAAGAAAGTCGACAACCAGGACGCCGCCGACACCATCATGTGGGCGATCTCCGAGCTGCTGACGCCTGAATTGCGTGGAGACTTCTCCGACCTCCACGCTCTGCGCCTGCGTCTCGGGCATCTCCGCCGGGAGCTCTGAGGCGAAGACCGCCCGGAATAGCTGTTCTTTGCACTCGTCGGCCGAGACCACCTCTAACCACCTCCCGGTCGGCCAGGAACCCGAGCCGAGGAGACCGGCATACGCCTCAGGGCCCGGCGGTTCCGAGGTCCCTGAAGTAGCGCCGGCGTCCGATCACCCTGAAGCCGAAATGCTCGAGGATCGGTTTTGACGTCGGCCTGGCGTTCGTCACGACCCCGACGGCGCCCGCTTCGATGGCCGCCCGGTACCGGGTGCCGACCAGGGCGCGGTAGACGCCACGGCCGCGGAACTCCTCGACCACCGCCCCGCCATTCATGGTCGCCGCAGGTCCCTCGATTGTCACCGTGGCCCCAGCGGCCGGCATTCCCTTCCAGCGCGCCAAGAAAACAAGACCCGAGCCCTGGCGAGCCTCCTCCCAGCGAACCCGGTAAGACTCATCGCCGGCGGTCGCCTGGCCCTCGGCACCGAACCCACGCTCTTGACAGCGAATTGTGGCAGAGAAGATTTCGAGGCTTGCCAGCGCGTCCTCGATCGTCACCTCTGGCGGAGGTGGTCCGAAGTCAATGCCCGGTCCGAGCGCCATCGTCGCCGTCTCCGGAGCGCCAGGATCGGGGAGGATGCCACGCCGGATGAGGCGCTCCGGCAGGTCGGCGGGTTCGACATCATCGGTGACCACCCACATGAGGGGCAGCGACCGCGCCCTGGCGATGGCGCGGACCTCGTCGATCATCGCCTCCACACGCTCGGCGGTCGTTCGCACACCATGGACACCATTGGGGCCGGGGATGGGCCAACTTGGCCGTAGCAGGAGGACTCGCTCGGGAGTGAAGTCGAGGATCTCGCCGGGGCGAGGTCTCAGGGGAGGTTGGTGGGCGAACCGGAGGAGAGCTTCTACTTGCGGTCCTGGTCTACGACGCCGGCGGCTGGGCCCAGTCGTCCTCGGTCAGGGCGCCGAGGGCCGGGTTGAAGCAGGCGTCGAACGCCTCCTTCAGCGACTGCGGCGTGAGCCGGGGCGCCTGCTCGCGGTAGTTCGCCAGGTCCACGAGGCGTGCGACCAGCGAGCGTGGGTGCGAGCCGCGAAGCGGTTTCTTCCCGTAGAGCGAAAGGAGGTAGGGGATGGCGCGCTCATCGAAGGCCACGTTATTTTTCTCGCACTCGTATTTCATGATCCGGGTGAAGGCGTCGGGAGTCGGATTGCCGATACCGATCTTGTACGCCATCCGGCGCAGGAAGGCCTCGTCGACCAGCGAACTGGGTGAGAGGTTTGTCGAGAAGACGACCTGGCAGACGAAGGGAACCTGGATTTTCCGCCCCGAGGCACTCAAATCCTGGTAGTCCATCTTTTTTTCCATCGGGACGATGAAGCGGTTGAGGAGCCGCATCGGCGCGACCTCCTGGCGACCGAAGTCGTCGATGACCAGGACGCCGGCATTGGCCTTCCATTGGAGAGGGGCCTCGTAGTATCTGTTCTGGGCGTCGTAGCTGAGGTCGAGCTGGTACAGCTGGAGCTCGCCACCGGCCGTTACGACCGGCCTCTCGACGCGCATCAGCCGTTTGTCGGCGGGCTGCTCACCCGCGGCCTTCTTGTGGTAAACGGGGTCGACGAGCCGGATGATCTCCTCGCCGACGGCCACGGCATATGGCACCTCGATGGGCGGGCCCATGAGGAGGGCCATGCGCTCGGTGATGGTCGACTTCCCGTTGCCGGGCGCGCCGAAGATGAAAAGGGAGGAGCGCGAGACCATGGCGCCACCGATCTGGTCGATGACCTGCTGCTCGAGCTCGAGGGTGCCGAGAGCCTCCTTCAGGAGCTTGTCGGTGATCTGGGCCTTCTCTTGGACCTGCGACATGACGAGTTCGAAGTAGTCCTCGAAAGCGACCGGGCAGGGCCCGAGGTAGCGAGTCTGAACCGCCGAGAGGTCGGCCGAGCGCTGACGGCCCTGCGAACTGCAGGCATACGCCATCCGGAGCGGAATGGGAAGCCCGTCGAGGCCAGGTTCGGTCGAGAAGCCCTGTGAATCGGTCATCTGGGCCTTTTCGAATTCCTGGAGCAGGGGGGCGAAGGTGTCAAACGGGAGGCCGAGGCGCTGTTCGAGGGCGGCGCCGCTGAGCCTGTCCGAGAAGGCGAGGGTACGGAGGAGGAGTGACGCTACGAGGTCCCGGCGAAGATTCAGAGATTCCAGGCTCTGGGGCTTGACAAGTGTTCCTGCCTGCATCGGCGCCAGCAATAGTACGCGGCTGTGGTTCCTGCAGGGTGTTGATTGAAGGTCACCAGAGTGCCCCCGGGGACGACGCATCACGCGTTGGGCGACCGGACTCAAAAGCCCCCGCCCTGCCTTACGGCATGCCGTCGCGTGCGCCTTGGTTAACCGAGCCTGGTCGAGAGCTTTGCGGCGGGGAGGATAATTCGCGGTGCCGGTGCCCGAATACGCAGCCCTCGACCTGGAGACGACCGGGCTCGACCCCAGGGGGGATCGCGTCATCGAAGTTGGAGCCGTCGCCTTCTCGGAGAGCGCCGTTCACGATTCCCTGGACCGCCTTGTCGACCCCGGGCGCAGCGTGCCCGAGCAGGTACTCCGCCTGACAGGAATCAACCCCGCCGAGCTGGCCGGGGCAGCTTCGCAGGAAGTCGCCCTACTGGAGCTGTCCGCCTTTATCCGCGGCCGCCAGCCGGTCGGCCACGGCGCTGCGCTCGAGGTCGACTTCCTCGCTGCAGCCGGCCTCTGGGAGCCCGGTGCGGAGATCATCGACACGCTTCACATCGCCCGCATCGTGCTGCCCAACTCGGCCAGTCACAGCCTGCCGGCGCTGGCGCTCGAGCTCGGGCTTGCCCAGCCCCGGCCGCACCGAGCGCTTGATGACGCCGACGCCACCCGGCAGCTCTTCCTGCGCCTGCGCGAGGTGGCTGCCGGCCTCGACGAGAATCTAAAACAGTCGATGCTCGCGCTCGTCGCGCCATACACGTGGGCGATCGCCCGTTTTTTCGCCGAGGCCCTGACGGCATCGTCGCCGCCGACGCCGGCGCGGTCGAGGACCCCACGCCACCTTCCTCGGCCCGTCCAGCGCGCCCAGGTCGAGTCGTGGGACCCGGCGCGCCTGGCAGCTCTGCTGGGCCCGGACGGGCCGCTTGCGGCGACGGCCCCCGACTACGAACACCGCGACGCCCAGCAGCAGATGCTCCTTGCCTGCGCCCAGATCATGGAGCGCGGCGGCAGGCTGGTCGTCGAGGCGGGCACGGGCACGGGGAAGAGCCTCGCGTACCTGATCCCGGCCATTGCCCGCGCGGTCACGAGGGGCGAGAGAGTCATCGTCTCGACCGCCACCCACACGCTCCAGGAGCAATTGATGACGAAGGATCTCCCGTTCCTTCGCGAGTGGCTGCCGTGGGAGTTCGAGGCGTGCCTCCTGAAGGGCCGATCCAACTACCTCTCGCTGCGCCGCTGGCGCCGCTACCTGGTCGAGCTTTGCACCGACTCCGAGGAGCTCCGCTTCAAACTTAAGATCCTCGTCTGGCTCAACGAAACCGAAAGCGGCGATCGCTCCGAGGTCCGATTGCAGGGCAGGGAGGAGGTGTTCTGGTTGCGCATCGCATCGGATCCGCTTGACTGCGTGGGCGTCTTCTGCACCGCCGAGGACTGCTTCGTGCACCGGGCCAGGGCCGAGGCCGAACGCGCCGACGTCGTCGTGGTCAACCACGCGCTGCTGCTCGCCGACACGACCTCGGGTGGCGCCGTTCTGCCGCCCTTCGAGCACCTCGTCATCGACGAGGCTCACCACCTCGAGGATGCCGCCACCCAGGGCCTGCGGCGGGAGGTCGACGGCCCCGGCCTGCTGGCGCTGCTCGACCGCCTGGCCTCTGATCAAAAAGCAACCGGGCAACACGTCTCGCGAAAGGAGGGGCGGCCGGGCGGTCTCCTCGGCGAGCTTTCAGTCCAGCCCCGCCTCGGCGCCGAGGCGGACCCGGGCACGGCGATCCCCGCCGCCCTTTCAGCTCGCCGCCTGGTAGCGGCCTGCTTCCGGGTCGCGGCGGACTTCGCCCAGCGGAGCCTCCCGGACGTCGAGAGGCGGGACGAGACGCTCCGCATCACGACGCAGGTGCGGCAGCAGGCGGGCTGGAGCGACCTCGCCGCGACCGCCGCTGATGCGGTGACGGCGCTGGCGGCGCTCGACGTCCACCTCCGGCGGGCCTTGGCGTCCACTCGCGATTGGCTGGCGGGCGCGGAGCCGGACCAGGCGCAGCGCGAGCTGGAGATCATCCGGGCCCGCCTCGCGGCGGCGGGCAAACTGCTACAGGAGACCTTCGGAACGGCCGACCCGAATTCGGTGTACTGGCTCGTTCTGCTCGCCCGCACGTCGACGCTGCTGGTGCGCTCGGCGCCGATCAACGTGGGCGACCTCCTGCGCGAAGACGTCTTCGCGCCGCGCTCGTCGGTGGTCTTCACATCGGCATCGCTCGCCGTCGGAGACAGCTTCGACTACTTCCGCCAGCGCGTCGGCCTCGACCGCGAACCCGAAATGCTGCGTCTTGAGTCTCCTTTCGACTACCTGCGGCAGGCGCTGGTCTGCCTTCCGAGTGGACTTCCGGATCCCGGTTCGGACGCCTTCCAAGACGCGGTCACCGAGGTTCTTGCCGACATCGCGCGACGGATCGGTGGCCGCACGCTGGCCCTGTTCACGTCGCACCACCAGTTGCGGGAAACCTACTGGGCCCTCAAACAGCGCCAGGACCTCGACGACATCCTCATCCTCGGCCAGGGCCTTGACGGCCAGCGCCGACAGGCCCTCAAGGCGTTCCTCGAGGCGGACCGGGCGCTGCTGATGGGGACGGCCAGCTTCTGGGAGGGCATCGATGTCCCAGGGGACCGCCTGAGCTGCGTCGTCATGGTCCGCCTGCCTTTCCCGGTGCCCAGCGAGCCCGTGTTCGCGGCGCGCTCGGAGCAGGTCCGCGACTCATTCGGCGGCTACGCGCTGCCGCTCGCGGCGCTCCGCCTGAAGCAGGGTTTCGGCCGCCTGATCAGGCGTAGCAGCGACAGGGGCGCCGTGGTCATCCTGGACAACCGGATCTCGTCGCGTGATTACGGCAAGCGTTTCCTCGAGGTCCTGCCCCGCGCAGCCATGTTCACGGGCGACGTCGCCCGCGTCGGCGAGCGCATCGAGGCGTGGCTCAGCAGCGTCAAGGCTCCCTCCTGAGCACCCTCTACGTAGTGGCGACCCCAATCGGGAACCTGGAAGATCTCAGCTTCCGAGCACTGCGGGTCCTTGGCGAGGTCTCGGCGATTGCGGCCGAGGACACCCGGGTGACCGCAAGACTGCTGGCACGTCACGGGCTGCGGGTGCGGCTGATCAGCTATCGGGCGCCCGTCGAGCGGCGGTCGCTGCCAATGGTCCTCGACGCTCTCGAGAACGGCGATGTCGCACTCGTCAGCGATGCCGGCACTCCCACCGTTTCGGACCCGGGAGCGGCGCTGGTGGCCGCGGCCTGGCAGGCAGGACACCGGGTTGAGCCGATCCCGGGCCCCAGCTCCGTCACTGCCGCTCTCTCGGTGTCAGGGTTCGGCGGACCGGGCTTTGTATTTTTGGGCTACCTGCCGCGCAAGCCGGGCGAGATGCGTCGCCTGCTGGCGACGCTGGAGTCGTCAGACCGGCCGGCTGTCGCCTTCGAGTCGCCCCACCGGATCTCGAAATCGCTCGCGCTGCTCGCCGAAGCGCTCCCGGATCGGCAGATCGTGCTGACCCGTGAGCTGACGAAGATGTACGAGGAGATCCTTCGCGGTACTCCCGCCGAGGTCGCCGGCGAACTGAAGCAGGCGCGCGGGGAGTTCACGATCGTCATCTCGGCAGCCGGCCGATGAGCGATCTCCACTTCGTAGACACCCATCTTCATCTCGAAGAGCTGGCGGATCCCGATGCGGCGGTCCTGAGCGCGGCGGCGGTCGGCGTAACGCGGCTCATAACGATGGGTACCGACCTCGCTTCGAGTCGCGGCGCCATCGCACTTGCGGAACGAAGCGGCGGTGTCTTCGCCGCGATCGGGCATCACGGTGCAACCACCGAAGAGCCCGACCTCGACGCGCTCGAGGACCTCATCGAGCACCCGCGCGTTGTCGCCGTGGGGGAGGTGGGGATCGACGGGCCCTTCAGCGAGACTCCCCTCCAGGTACAGGCGGACTGGTTCGACGGCGCCTGCTCGCTGGCGCGGCGCCACTCTCTCCCCGTGTGCGTGCATGTGCGCGACTCGGCGCCCGAGGTGGCCGCGGTGCTGGCCAACCACCCCGGCCTGATGGGGGTCATCCACTACTTCTCCCTCGACTGGGAGTGGGCGGAGCGCTTCCTGGCTCTTGGCATGCACATCTCATTTGCCGGCCTCACGACGCGCGCTCAACGTCACCAGCTGCGCGACGTGGCGAGGCGCTGTCCGGCGGACCGGCTCCTGCTCGAGACGGACTCTCCCTTCGGAACCCCAAGAGGGCGCCAGGGTCCGAACCAGCCCGCCTATCTGATCGACACGGCGACCCTCGTCGCGGAACTGCGCGGGCTCTCCCTGGAAGACCTCGCCGAGATCGAGCTTGCGAACGCGAGGTTGCTCTTTTCGAAGCTGGTCTGATAGCGTCCGACCTCGGGTTTGGGGGATTCCAAGGGGCCAATCCGCCTCAAGGGCTTGTTTGTCTTTGGTGCGGTGACGCTCGGTCTCGGTTACGCGGTTCCGATCGCCGGCTGGGCGGCGGGACCACAGGCAGCGCTCGGAGCGGGCTCCGCGCCGTCGCCGGTCGCCTCCACGCCGGCTCTTGGATCGCCCCCCCGAATCAACCGCAACTCGGTTCTCGTCGGGTTCAGCCACGCCACGGCCCTGATGACAGTCTCCCTCGACTATCCCACCCGTGAAGTCGAGGACAGCAGCCTGCCCATGGGCAGGCGCACCGTCGACCAGGTGGGCGCCCCCGGCGTTCGCGTGGAGAGGATCGACCAGACGCTGGAGGACGGCTTCGTCGTCGACCAGCGCACTCTCACCGAGCAGGTGACGCCGCCTATCGAGCAGGTCACGCGGGTCGGGACCAGGCCACCTGATCCGCCTTCCCAGCCGCCGGCAGCTACGGCCGCCGCGAGTGACCCTGCGCTCTCAGGTGCCCGTGTCATAAGCGGCAGCGCCACGTCCTATTGCCTGACCGGCCACACGGCCACCGGCAGCCTGGCGGGGCCCGGGTCGATCGCCGTCGACCCGGCGGTCATTCCTCTCCGCAGCCACCTTTTCGTCCCCGGCTACGGCTACGGCTGGGCCGTCGACACCGGGTCGGCCATCCAGGGCACCCTCATCGACCTCTGGCTGGACTGCGACGCCGCCATCCGCTGGGGCCGCCGCCAGATCACGATCTACGTGCTACCGAGCTGACAGCCGACAGCGCCGTCGATCCCACCGATCTGCGTGTGCTCGAGCCGCTGCTGGCGAGACGCAACTTCCGGCCCGTCCACCGGCTCGGGCAGAACTTCCTCGTCGACGGCCGGCTGAGGGACCGCATCGCCGAGCTTTCCGGGATCACAAAAGAGGACCGCGTCCTGGAGGTGGGGAGCGGTGCCGGCGCGCTCACCGTCCGGCTCGTGGAGATGGCCAGGGAGGTCATCGCCGTCGAGCTCGACAGGCGCCTGGTGGCAGTCCTCGCCGACATCCTTCCGGACAGGCCCAACCTGCGAATCGTCGGTGGGGACATCCTCAAGATCGAGCTGCCGGCTGTCGACGTGGTCGCCGGCAACATCCCCTACTACCTCACGGGGGCCCTGCTGCCCCGCCTTCTCGAGGCGCGCCGGCGGCCGCGCACGGTGGCGCTGGTCGTCCAGCGGGAGGTCGCCGAGCGATGGACTCAGGCGGGCGACTGGAGCCTGGCCACCGTCGCGGTTCAGACTCTCGCGATCCCGCGCCTCGAGCTGGTCCTGCCTCGCCAGGCCTTCTGGCCCGAGCCTTCGGTTGAATCGGCCCTGGTCGTGCTGCAGGTGAGAGAGAAGCCAGCGGTTGACGTACCTGACTTGAATGACTTCTTCCGCTTCGTCGAGGTGCTCTTCCAGTTCCGGCGCAAGCAGCTCGGCTCCAGCCTCGCCCGGCGGGCGGGCCATGGTCCCGCAGTCGCGGAGCGTCTCGGCTCGCTCGGCATCGATCCCAGCCGTCGAGCACAGACCCTCGCTCTGCCCGAGTGGGAGGCGCTCTACAGCGAGTTCGGCGGTGGCGATGGTCCGTCCGAATAAGCTGGAGCAGCCGAATTGGAGACACTGACCAACCTCGAGGCCGGCGGCCAAGGCTTCCGCTACGTACTCTCGAGAACCGACTTCAGGCTCGTGTGGTTTGCCCAGCTGGCGGGCCAGACGGCGGACAAGTTCGTGATGTTCTCGCTGATCATCCTCGCCTACGGGCTGTCCCATTCCAGCACGGCGGTGGCGGTGACCTTGCTTGCATACACTCTGCCGGCCCTCATTCTGCCGCCCTTCGCGGGTGTGTTCGCCGACCGTCACAGCCGCAAACAGACCATGGTCTGGGCCAACTTCGGGCGAGCGGTGATCGTCGCCCTCATCCCGCTCACCTACTTCATCACGCCACTCCGCCACGACGTCAATCACCTGCTCCTGATCACTTTCGCCTTCAGTGCGGTCGGCCAGTTCTTCAGCCCCGCGGAGGCCGCCGCGATCCCCACGCTTCTACCCAAGCGCGCGCTGCTGACGGCCAACTCGATGGTCCTCATCACGATGGTGATGACCCTCCTCGTGGGCGGGGCCCTGGCTCCGGTCTTCTCTCGCATCGACGCTTACCTCCCGTACTGGATCGCCGCCGCGCTGTTTGCCGTCGGGGGCGGGTTGATTGCCCTGGCGACGGTGCCGAGGAACAAGCCGCGCGTCGACCTGACCAGCCTCGGGACGACGCGCCAGCTCCTCCTCGAGATGAGGGAGGCTGTCGACTTCCTGCGCGCGTCGCCAGTTCTGATGGTGTCCTTCGCCCAGCTGTCACTGACGGTCCTGGTGCTGTTCATGATGTTCACGCTGGCGCCCGCGTACGTCTCCACGGTCATCGGCATCCAGCCCCAGGACAGCTACATCATCCTGGTGCCGGCGACGATCGGCGCCATGCTCAGCGCCATCGTGGTCGGCCAGTTCGGCCGCGGCTTCAACCGCTCGCGCCTGCTCACGATCGCTCTCGTGTCCTGCGGCTTCACCCTGCTGATGTTCGCGGCGGTGCCCTTCGCGATGCGTCACGTGCCGGCGTTCTCCGACTGGACGCGCTGGTTTGCCACGGTCTTCAGCCTCTTCCTCGGAATCGAGTTCGGGATGCTTCTGATCCCCTCCCTGACCTACCTTCAGGAGCACACGACCGACGAGGTGCGGGGCCGCATCTTCGCGCTCTTCTTCCTTGCTTACAACGGCGCCACCGCGATCCCGGTCCTTGCTGCGGCGGCTCTCGCCGACGCATTCGGCACCGCGCGCGTCATGGGTGTGCTCGGCGCGGTGCTCGCGCTCACCGGCCTGGCGGTGTACCGGTACGGCTCGCGCGTCTACGGAGAATGACGACGGTGACGACGATGCCTGCCACAATGGCGACTCCCCCGTACCCGAGGTAGCGCACAACCGTCATCAGCAGGTTCCAGTTGTTGCCCAGGACATAGCCGAGGATCCCGAACACGATCGCCCAGGCGGTGCCCCCGATGATGCTGTAGACCTGGAAACGCCAGAACGGCATGTTGGCGGCACCCGCGAACACCGACGCCCAGGTCCGGAGGCCGAGGATGAAGCGCCCGGCAAGGATCGTCTTGTCGCCGTGGTGCGCGAAGAACATCTCGACCCGTGCGATGTGTTTCGGGTCGACGTGGACGAAGGCGGCGATGCGCTCGATGAAGAGCCTGCCGCCCCGGCGTCCCAGGAAATAGCCGAGGTCTGCTCCCCCCACCGAACCGAGGGCGGCCATCCCGATCACCCCCACGATGTTGAGGTGACCGGAGGCCGCATAGGCGGCAACCGCGAGCAGGGTCAACTCGCCCGGGAAGGGGATGCCCGCACTCTCGATGAGAATCCCGAGACCCGCAGCCGGATACCCGATGGTGTCGGCAAGCTGGCGGATGTCGAGGCCGAGGTGGGGCAGGGCGTCCAAGGGGCTTGGATATCCTAGGAGGCCCATGGCTGAGGTCGAGGTTAAAGCCGGCGAAGGGGAGGTGGAACAGCCCGATGAGCTTTATGTCCTCCGCCATTCGACCGCCCACGTCCTCGCCACTGCGGTAACTGAGCTCTGGCCGGACGCGAAGTACGCCATCGGACCGCCCGTCGAGGACGGGTTCTATTACGACTTCGACCTCCAGCACACGATCGTTCCGGAGGATTTCAAGGAGATCGAGAAGAGGATGCGGTCCATCATCGGCCGCAACCTGCCCTTCACCCACGAGTACCTGCCCAAGGCGCAGGCGCTCGAGACCTTTCGGGCCCTGAACCAGGACTACAAGGTGGAGTTGATCGAGACGCGCGCTCCCGACGGCGAGCCTGTGAGCCTTTATCGCACGGGGGAGAGGTTCCTCGATTTCTGCCGCGGTCCGCACCTGCCCGGCGCCGGCGCCATCCGCGCGTTCAAGCTGATGCGTGTCTCGGGGGCCTACTGGCACGGCGATGAGAAGAACCCGATGCTGCAGCGGATTTACGGGACAGCGTGGCCCACTCAGAAAGGGCTCGACGAGTACCTGGAGTTCCTTGCCGAAGCTGACAAACGAGACCACAAGAAGCTTGGCAGGGAACTGAAGCTTTTTCATATCGACGAGCGCTCCGGCGCCGGCCTTCCGCTCTGGTTGCCGAACGGGGCCACGGTCAGGCGCGAGATCGAGCGTTGGATCGTCGACGAGGAGCTGGCCCGAGGGTACTCGCACGTCAGGACTCCGAACATCGCCCGCCTCGACCTCTACATCCAGAGCGGCCACTGGGATCTTTACAAGGACTCGATGTATCCGCCGATGACATTTGAGGACACCGGCGAGACGCTCGAGTTGAGGCCGATGAACTGTCCCAGCCACATCATGGTTTACCAGTCCGAGTTGCGGTCCTACCGTGATCTGCCGCTCCGTATCGCCGAGGTTGGCGACAACCACCGCTACGAGAAGTCAGGAACCTTGCAGGGCATGAACCGCGTCCGAGCATTCGCGCTCAACGACGCCCACATCTTCTGCACTCCCGAACAGCTCGAGGACGAGGTCCGGGAGGCCATCAAGCTCTCCCTCTACTTCTCCGAGGTGCTCGGCATCGATGACTTCTGGTACCGCCTATCCGTTCGGGACGAGCTCAAGGACAAATGGGTGGGATCTTCCGAGCAGTGGGACCAGGCCCAATCCGCTCTTTCGAACGCTCTCGAGGCGCTGGACCAGACCTACCGGCTGGGCCCCGGCGAGGCGGCATTTTACGGCCCCAAGATCGACTTCCAGGTCCGCGACGCGCTGCGTCGAGAGTTCACCAACTCGACAGTCCAGGTCGACTTCCAGTTACCCGAGAAGTTCGGCCTCGAGTACGTGGCCGAGGACGGCACCCGCAAGCGGCCGGTCATGGTCCACCGCGGCGCCGCCGGCGCCATGGAGCGCCTCTTCGCGTACCTGATCGAGCGCTGGGCGGGCGCGTTCCCGACCTGGATGGCCCCGGTACAGGCCGTGGTGATCCCGATCACCGACGAGCAGATCCCCTTCGCCAACACCGTCGCCGAGACTCTGCGCACCTCGCGCGTCCGGGTGAGCGTCGACGGGCGGGGCGAAAGGATGCAGAAAAAGATCCGCGAAGCACAGAGGCAGAAGGTGCCGTACATGCTCATCGTGGGTGCGCGTGAGGCAGAATCCGGCCACGTCAACGTTCGCAACCGCGCCGGCGAAGAACTCGACGAGAGCCTCGATTCGTTCTCAACGAGACTAACCCGGGAAATCACCGAACGCCACCGCCCCGACCGCACCTACTAGCACCGGTCGCCAGGGGGGCCTCCCGGAGGTGGAAGGGGGATGCCCCCTTCACCGGCGCGAGTGCGCCGGCGGGGCGAGTGCGCCGGCGGGGCGAGTGCGCCGGCGGGGCGAGAAGCCGCGAGGACCACGGCTTCGGAGGGGCGCAAGCCCCACTTGTGGCCAGGGGCCTCCCGGAGGTGGAAGGGGGATGCCCCCCTTCACCGGCGCGAGTGCGCCGGCGGGGCGAGAAGCCGCGAGGACCGCGGCTTCGGAGGGGCGCGAGCCCCACTTACAG
>JAYUBK010000206.1:0-15067 GCA_043740835.1 Chloroflexota bacterium | reverse complement strand
CCGTTGACAATCCCGTACGACACCTCCAAGTTCGGAGTGATGGGCTTGTCGCAGGGCCTGGCCCTCTCCCTGCGGCCGCGAGGCATCGGCGTCTCCGTCCTCTGCCCGGGCTACATCCAGACCAACCTGGGCGAGAACCGGCGGATGGTCGGGATGGAGGAGGTCGCCGGCCCGACGCGGGTTGCCGACCGGGTGACCACCGCCGTGGATCTGGCCGCGAAAGTGGTGGAGGCCGTCCGGCTGAATCGGTTTTTGGTGCTCAGCCAGCCCGAGCATCTCGACATCGTGGTCAGGCGCTGGCAGGACATCGACACCCACATCGACAGGCAGATCCGGGCGAGGGAAGAGAACGTCTGAAAGCTAGATTGGTTGCATGGGATTTGACCAATACCACGAACCCGCGTCCGAGCTGAGCCAGGAGACCCGAAGCCTCGCCCGAATGTTCGCCTCGCTGACCGAGGAGGCCGAGGCGATCGGCTGGTACTCGCAGCGGATGTCGCTGGAGAAAGACCCTGCCGCGAAGGCGATCATGCAGGACGCCCAGCATGAGGAGATGAAGCACTTCGGAATGGACCTCGAGTTCCTCCTCCGCGAGATGCCCAAATTCAGGGAGACCCTCGAAAGGATCCTGTTCAAGCCCGGGGACATCGTCAAGAACGCCAAGAAGGCGGAGGAAGCGAGCGAGTAGATCGCCGGGGAGCAGGGCGGCATTGCGGGCCTAGGTCGCCAGGGACAGGACCAGTCCGGCCTGGGCCGCATGGTATGTGACGATGATGGCCAGCGGTGCCCAGCGCAGGGGCCGGACAAAGCGGTTCCAACCCAGGATCGAGTCGGACACCAGGAAGAGGATCGCTCCGGCTCCGGCGGCAGGGCGTCCATTGGCAAGAGCGGAGGCGGCCATGCCGGCGAGGGCGGCCCCATAGACGAAAATCGCCAGGGCGAGCGCGGGCTGCCTCCGCACCGTCCGGCCGACGACCTGTCCCAGCACGGCCGCGGCGACAAAGACGATCAGGATCTGCTCTGGGCCCAGCCGATGTAGGCCCCCGGCGGCCAGGAAGCCTGCGATGTACAGGAGGTGGCCGACGAGGAAGGAGACCAGGCCGGGAATGAACCACCTGTCCGAAAGCATCAGGAAGACGTCGCCCGCGAGACCGAGAAGGAGGGCTGCGACGAAGAAGTCTCGTTGCGTCTCGGAGCGAGGTTCGAGGGCCAGGGCGACGCCTATGAGGGCGATAAGCGTCAGCGGTTTGAATACGTAGAGCGCCCGCTTTTGGGCACGCGCGACAGCGTTCCAGTCGGCGCCTGCAGAGGCTGCCGCAAGAATGGCCAAGAACCAGGCCACGGGAGTCATCTGTCTTCAGCTTGAGGGTCGATTAGCCTTACCTCATCCACACGATTTCACCGGTTGACACCGCGCGCGCCCTGAGTCCCCTCGTTCGCGAGCACGCCGGTGCGGGGGAGAGAGCACGGCGCCTCCCAGCCCCGCTCGTGGAGGCCTTCCGCGCCGCCGGGCTCTTTTCGATGCTGGTGCCCGCAAGCCTGGGGGGCGGGGAGATGGCGCCTCAGGATGCGCTTGCAGCGATCGAGGCGATCGCGGAGGCGGACGGCGCGGCTGCCTGGTGCGTGATGATCGGCGCCACCACGGGCATCCTCAGCGCCTACCTGGACGAGTCGGACGCCCGCGAGATTTTCCGCCCGGGGAGTATTTCCGGCGGCGTCTACGCCCCGCTCGGTAAAGGTGAAGCGACGCCCGGAGGTTGGCGGGTGAGCGGACGCTGGGCCTTCGCGTCCGGCTGCCAGCACTGCGACTGGCTCCTTGGAGGTGCGCTTGTCGAGTCGGGTCCGCCGCGGCAGATGTTCTTTCCCGCGTCCTCCGTCGAGATCATCGACACCTGGGACGTGAGCGGCCTCATGGGGACCGGCAGCAATGACATCGCCGTTCGGGATCTCGAGGTCCCCCGTGGAAGGTCGGTCGCGCTTACGGCGGACAACCCTCGTCATCCCGGCCCGCTCTTCGCCTTCCCGGTCTTCGGTCTCCTCGCCCTCGGGATCGCGGCCGTCACCCTTGGAATCGCTCGGGGTGCGATTGAGGACATCCTGGAGTTGGCCGCGGAGAAGACACCGACTGGGAGCCGCCGGAAGCTGGCGGAGCGGCCTCTGGTCCAGGCCCAGGTGGCCGAGGCCGAGGCGACGCTCAGCTCCGCGCGAGCCTTCGTTTTCGAAGCCGTCGACCGAGCCTGGGATGCGGCTGGATCCGGCGCGGTGCTGGACCTCCGCATCCGTGCCCGGCTGCGGCTCGCCGCCACCCACGCCACCATGGCCTCGGCGCGCGTGGTCGATCTGATGTACAACGCCGGCGGCGGGACCTCGATTTACAGGACGAGCCCACTCCAGAGACGGTTCCGAGATGTGCACACGGCCACCCAGCACGTGATGGTCGCGCCGCCGACGCTCGAGGTTGCGGGCCGGGTGCTCCTGGGCCTGGAAACGGACGTTTCGGCGTTGTGATCGACGCCCGCAACTACAGCTCGATCGAGTTCGAGCGCCTGGAGGGCGATGTTCTCAAGGTCACAATCGCAAACCCCCGGAGTGCGATCAACGCGGTCGACGAAGCCCTCCACGACGACCTTGCAAGGCTCTTCTCCGAGCTGCGCGGCGAGGATGAGGCCCGTGCAGTCCTCCTGACGGGGAGGGGCAGGGCGTTCTGTGCCGGCGGGGACTACAGGTGGCTCTCGGAACTCGCGGACACCGCGCGCCTGGACAGGCTTCGGCGCGCCGGCAAGCAGCTGATCTGGGATCTCCTTGACGTCGAGATCCCGATCGTCTGCGCATTGAATGGGGCGGCGATCGGTTTGGGGGCCTCGATCGCGCTGCTCTGCGACGTGATCCATGCGGCCGACACGGCGACGATCGGGGATCCCCATGTGCGGGTTGGCATCGTCGCCGGGGATGGCGGGACCGCCATCTGGCCGCTGGCGATCGGGCCTGCGCGGGCAAAGCAGTACCTCCTGACAGGTGACACCCTGGGCGCCGTCGAGGCCGAGCGCATCGGCCTCATCAACCGCGTCGTTCCCGCCGCGGATCTGGAGGCCGACAGCCTCGCCTTCGCCCGCCGGCTCGCGGCCGGCGCCCCCCTTGCAATCCGCTATACGAAGCAGGCCGTCAACAAACTCGTCAAGGACGCCCTCAACGTCGCCTTCGACTTTTCGACGGGCCTCGAGCTCTTCACATTCAAGACCGACGACCACTCTGAAGCGATGGCCGCCCTCCGCGAGAAGCGCGAGCCCAGGTTCAGGGGGCGGTAGTGGATCTCATCGAGGGGCTGATGACGACTCGGGCGATGCGGCGCTACACGGCCGAACCCATCAGCGAAGAGGCGGTCGTTGCCTGCCTGCGGGCCGCGATGCAGGCCCCCAGCGGCGGCAACATCCAGCCCTGGCAGTTCCTCGTCATCACAGACCCCGACCTGCGCCGGCAGGTCGGCGACATCTACCGCCGCGCCTACAGCCGCTACGAGCCGGCGATGCTGAAAACCATGCCGCCTTTCCGGAGCCCCGCTGACGAGGCCGCCTTCATCCGCACCCGTGATGCGTCGCGGCACCTCGCCGAGCACATGGGCGAGGCGCCCGTTCAGGTTCTCTTCCTGATGCCCGACATCGTGATGACCCTCGAGGACGAGGACGGCCCGCTCGACGTCGGCTCTCCCTACGCGTCGATCTACCCCGCGGTCCAGAACTTCATGCTCGCGGCCCGCGGGCTGGGGATCGGCACCGCGCTGACGACCGTCCATCGCGTTTATCAGGACGAGGTGCGCGAGCTGCTCGGAATCCCCGATCGTTACCAGACGGTGGCGCTGGTCCCGATGGGCCGGCCCAAAGGTCGCTGGGGCGTGGCCCCCCGGCGCCCACTCGAGAAGGTGACCAACTGGAATCGGTTCGGCTCGCGGCGGTAGTCCCCTTCTGGCTCGGACAGGACCCCCTTGAGTCGCTGGCGGTCGCCGTGAATGCCGACGCCTGCGGCTTCGGTGAGGTCTGGGTGGGCGAGATGGCGACTTTCGACGCCTTCGCCCTGGCCGGTGCCGTGGCGCGTGAGACAACCCGCGCGCGGCTGGTCGTGGGGCCGCTCGCCGTGGGACTGCGCGACCCCGTGGCCCTGGCGCTCGGCATTGCCTCGATCGGGCATCTCGGAGGCCGTCCGGCCGACCTCGCGCTCGGCGCCTCGACTCCGGCGCTTGTCGCGGGCTGGCACGGGCGCGACTGGAGTCGCGCGGCGGAACGGATGCGCGAGACCGTCGGCGCCCTCCGGCCGCTGCTCGCGGGCGAGCGGTCCGCCTTTCAGGGCGACTTTGTGCGGACCCATGGCTTTCGACTTCGCTCTCCGCTCGCGGGCACCCGGGTGGCCATCGCCGCGTTCGGGCCGAAGATGTTGAAGGTTGCCGGGGATGTGGCCGACCGCCTCGTCCTCAACCTGGTCACGCCCTCTCTCGCGGCGGACCTGGCACGGGTGGCTGGAAAGCCGGCGACGGTATGGGTCCCGGCTGCTCTCGACCCCGGTCGGGAAGCCATGCAACAGTTGCGACGGGAACTGGTCGTGTATTCGGGCCAGCCCGGTTACGGCGAGATGTTCAATGCCGCAGGCTTCTCCGAGGTGGTCGCCCTGGCGCGCTCCGGCGCCTCGCCGGCTGAGATCCTCGCCGCGATCCCGGATGCGATGATTGAGGCAATTGGCGCCGTCGGCGACCTGGCCACGGTCCGGTCGCGAATTGCCGCTTTTCACGAGGCCGGTGTCGAAACGGTTGCCCTGGTGCCGGTCACGGCAGGCGATCCCGGAGGAAAGCGCCTGCTCAAAGAAGTCGGAGGTCAGAGAGAGGCAGAGTGACGAGAACGCCCGTGACAGTGGCCGGGGTGATCCGGCGCCAGGCGAGCGAGCGCGGCGGCTCGCCTGCGATCGTCTTCGGTGAACGGACAATCTCCTACGCAGAGCTCGACGGGCGCTCCAGTCGCGTCGCCCAGGGGCTGCGGGAGCTGGGTGTGGAAGAGCAGGACCGGATCGCCTTCGTCGACAAGAACGGGCCCGAGTTCTTCGAGGTCCTTTTCGGCGGGGCCAAGATCAATGCCGTCAACGTCGGGGTCAACTGGCGGCTCGCGGCGGGCGAGATCGCGTACACGGTCAAGGACGCCCGGGCGCGCCTCCTCTTCGTGGGACCTGACTTCTATCCGCAGGTCGAAGAAATCGAGAGTGAGCTGGACAGCGTCCAGACGATCATCGCCCTAGGAGAGCATCCGCGCTGGAAGTCCTACGAGGCCTGGCTGGGGGAGAACGCAGCGACGGACCCCGGCTTTCACTCGGCCCCCCACGACGTCGCCCTCCAGCTCTACACGTCGGGAACCACCGGCCTGCCAAAGGGGGCGATGCTGACCAACAGCAACCTCGATTGCCTCTTCGACGGCGTTGCCCCGGAATGGGAGTTCGACTCCGAGTCGATCAACCTGATCGCCAGCCCGCTTTTCAACATCGCGGGCGGCGGCTGGGCTCTGCTAGGGATGCATTGCGGCTGCCGCTCGGTGCTCGTGAGAGACCCGACACCTCCCGGACTGCTCGCGGCGATCCCCGCTCACCGCGTGACAAACGCCCTCCTCGTCCCGGCCCTCCTGCAGTTCCTGCTCCAGACTCCGGGCTGCGCCTCAACCGACTTCTCGAGCCTGCGAGCGATCGTCTATGGCGCCTCGCCGATCTCTGAGAAGGTCCTTGCGGAGTCGATCAGGACCTTCGGTTGCCACTTCATCCAGGCCTATGCGCTCACCGAGCACACGGGCGCTGTGACGATCCTCCGCCACGAGGAACACGATCTCGCGAATCCGGCCCGCCTGCGATCGGCCGGCCGGCCTCACCCGTGGATCGAGCTCCGCGTCGTCGAACCGGCGACGCGCCAGGACCAGGCCGTCGGCGAAGTCGGTGAGGTCTGGCTGCGCTCCTGTCAGGTGATGAAGGGCTATTGGAGTCGTCCCGACGAGACGGCCGCGACCATCACCGAGGACGGGTGGCTGCGGACGGGTGACGCCGGTTACCTCGACGGTGAGGGGTTTCTCTACCTCCACGACAGGATCAAGGACATGATCATCTCGGGCGGCCAGAACATCTACCCGGCCGAGGTCGAGAACGTGCTGATGAACCATCCCGACGTGGCCGACGTGGCCGTGATCGGAATTCCCGACGAGCGCTGGGGGGAGACCGTGAAGGCGATCGTCGTGGCGCGGCCCGGGACGGTTCCCGATCCTGCCTCCATCATCTCGCACGCCCGCGAACGGATCGCCCACTTTAAATGCCCGACCTCGGTCGACTTCGTCGCCACGCTGCCTCGGAACCCGTCTGGCAAGGTGCTCAAGCGGGAGCTGCGAGAGCCCTATTGGGCGGGACGCGCGCGCCGCATCAACTGAACGCGCCGGCAACCCGCTATCCCGCGAATGTAGATGTTTCGCGGGTCTCGCCGGGAACCTAGAATGCATCCGGATGGAGCCACCGCGCCGAAGGCCGAGGAGGCGTGTTCTCAGGGCCGCCCAAGAGACCGAGTTCGGCTTCAGACTGCCGATGGCGCGCCGGGCGGACCTCTTCGCGCTCCTCTCCCGTGTCGCCGGCTCGGGCATCCCTGTCAGGGCTCGAGGAGCCCGCGCCGAGAAGACTGCCGACAAGATTGACGGAGACGGGGTGACGAATACCGGATGAGGGCGGGCTCTTATTCTCTCGTGCATTTCGCCGCCGACTTTCCCGACGACGCCAGCTGCCTCGATTGGCTCTGGCGCGAGCGGCATTCGAAAGACGGCGAGCACGCTCACTGCCCTCGATGCGACCGGGTGCGCCAGTTCCGCCGTTATGCGACGACCCAGCAGCGGCAGGCCTGGACCTGCACGGGCTGTGGCCATCACATCCACCCGACTGCAGGAACCCTCTTCCACAAGTCGTCGACGACGCTCGACCGCTGGTTCCACGCGATCTACCTGCTGTCGGCGACGCGGGGGACCATTTCCGCCCGCCAGCTGGAGAGGGAGCTGGGTGTCACCTACAAGACGGCATGGCGGATGAAGACTCTCGTCATGCGGCAGCTCGGCCCGGCTTGAATCGGCCGGTTCCCACCCTAACTCGCAGTCGGCTGTGCCCTTTCAGTCAGTAGTGGTGCCGGGTTCCTCGCCCGGGTTCAGCCAGCGGCCGCCCCCGGTCGCGGCGACGAGTTCTTCCGCGGCGCCCGGGCCCCAGGAGCCGCGTGCGTAAGGCTCGGGGTGGCCTTCGTGTTCCCAGGTGGAGAGCAGCGGATCGACGATCTCCCAGGAGCGGATGATCTCGGCGCCGCTCGGGAAGACCGAGTTGCCACCGGCAAGGATCTCGCGGAGCACGTGCTCATACGCGTCGGGCAAGGGGTTCCGTGAAAGCCGGGCGTACTCCAGGCTCATGCCCGCAGGCACCATCTCGAAGCGCGCGCCCGGGAGCTTGGCACCGATCCGGAGCGTGATGCCCTCCTGGGGCTGGATGCGTATGACGAGCAGGGTCGGGATGCCGCGGTGGCGGCGCCCTCCGATCCGGAGGTGGGGAGCGTCTCGGAAACGGATCACGACCTCGGTGGCACGGCGGCGGAGCGCCTTGCCGGCGCGGATGTAGATGGGAACGCCGTCCCAGCGCCAGTTGTCCATCACGATGCGGGCGGCGGCGTACGTCTCGCGGCGGGAGTCCGCCGCGACCCCCGGCTCCTCGAGGTAGCCCAGGTACTGGCCGCGCACCGCTTCGCCGGCATCGATCGGCTGCATCGCCTGCAGCGCCTCCAGCTTGGCCGTCCTTATGGCCGGTGGGTCGAAGCTTGTCGGCGGCTCCATCGTCACCAGGGCGAGGACCTGGAGGACGTGGTTTTGGACCACGTCGCGGACGGCACCGATCTGGTCGTAATAGCCTGCACGCGTGCCGATCCCCGCTTCCTCGGCGGCGGTGAGCTGGATGGACTCGATGAGGGTCCGATTCCAGATCGGCTCGAAGACGGAGTTCGAGAAGCGAAAGGCCAGGGTGTTCTGGACGGTGTCCTTGGCGAGGTAGTGATCGATTCGAAAAACCTGGGCTTCGTCGAGGGCGGCGGCGAGGTCACGATCGATCTTTCGTGCCGAGGCGGCATCCTGTCCCAGCGGCTTTTCGAGCACCACCCGGCGGCTGGCGTCCCCCTTTTTCACCAGCCCTGCCACGGACAGCGAATGGATTATCGAACCGAACGTCGCCGGCGGGGTCGCCAGGTAGAAGATGGCGGTCCTTGAGCTCCCGACGAGCTCTTTGAGAGCACGGTAGGAAGCTGGATCCCCGTAGTCGAGCCGGCACCATTCCGCCTCCGGCCCGGCGGTCTCGCGGAACTGTTCGGTCGCCAGGGCCGTTCGGCCGGCGCCGACGACCTTGAAGCCGGCGGGGAGCTCGCCGCGCCTGCGCAGGCTCTCGATCGCGGGCAGGATCTTGCGCCTGGTCAGATCCCCTGATGCCCCGAAGATGACCATCTCGGTTCCTGCCGCGCGGCTGGATGCGCTCATCTGGATTGCAGTCTGACGAAATGTCCGCTCCCTGGCGAGTCGCTAATCTGTAGCGCGGATGGCCTCCGCCACACCCAACGATCAACTACCGAGGCCCACGATCCGGTTCCCGAGGCGAGGCTTGCTGGGACGGCTCGCCCCCTTGCCGCCCATCTGGCTGGAAAGCCGGCTCGCCGTCGAGTATGGGGCGCTCATGCGCGACCCCGTCTGGCACGGCCGCCGCGTGCCCCGCGGCGAGGGCAGGCCGGTCCTGCTCATCCCCGGCTTCCTGGCCGGTGACCAGTCGCTGGTGACGATGCGCGACTGGTTCCGCCGCATGGACTACCGCCCGAGCCTGTCCGGGATCAGGGTCAACATCAGGTATTCCGAGTTCCTCGTCGAGGAGGTAACCGATCGCCTCATCGAGCATGTCGAGCAGTTCGGCCGCAAGGCGGCGATCGTCGGGCACAGCCGCGGCGGCCTCCTCGCCAAGGTGATCGCCGATCGCAACCCCGATCTCGTCGACCAGGTGGTAACGCTGGGAGCGCCGCTCGGCAACCCCTACGACGTCCACCCGATGACCCTCGCATCGGTCCACGGGGCTCGCCTCTACAACTTCGTCCGGTACGGGAATCGCGAGCATCTCGAGGCGGCCTTCGAGGCCGACCTCCTCGCCCCGCCCAGGGTCCCGATCACGTCGATCTACACGCGCTCGGACGGGATCGTGCATTGGCGTGCCTGCGTGACGCCGGACATCCCCACGATCGAGGTTCGCGGAAGCCACTCCGGGCTCGCGCACAACGCCGAGGTCTTCCACACCCTGGCCAGGCTGCTGGCGCCCAAGGGGAAGTAGGAAGTGGGCGGGCAGGTCGTTCTCACGACCGGCGCCAACTCGGGAATCGGACTGGCGACTGCAATCGAACTGGCAAGGCGCGGCTACGACTCGGTGGGCAGTGTCCGCTCCACCGCGAAGGGGCGAGCGGTCACAAGGGCGGCTGCAGAGGCAGGCGTCAGAGTCCGGACGGTGACCCTCGACGTCACCGACCCCGAGGCGGGCGCCCGGGTGGTCCACAAACTCAAGCCCTATGCGCTTGTGAACAACGCGGGGTACTCCGCCGCCGGCGCCATCGAGGACGTCACCGACGAGGAGGCTCGCATGGTGCTGGAGACGATGGTCCTCGCACCGATGCGTCTCGCCCGCCACGCGCTGTCCACGATGCTGGAGCTCGGCGGTGGGAGGATCGTCAACATCTCGTCAATTTACGGCCGGACGACGACGCCGCTCTCAGGCTGGTACCAGGGCAGCAAGCACGCGCTCGAGGCCCTTTCGGATGCGCTCCGGATGGAGGTCGCCGCCAGTGGTGTGAAGGTGATCCTCGTCCAGCCTGGCGGTTTCAACACGGGCATCTGGGACCAGACCTCGGGCGAGTTTGGAAAGCACGCCGGCTCGCGCTTCGCCGGCGCCTACCGGCGAGCCGAGACGGGCTTTCGCCTGACACAGCCGCTGATGGGCGCTCCGGAGACGGTGGCTCGTGTGATCGCCGGTGCCATCGAGTCGAAGCGGCCGCGGGCTCGCTACCTCGTCGGGCTCGACGCCCAGGCGCTGGCCTTCTGGGACAGCGTCCTCCCGACCGAGATCAAGGATCGTTTGAAGCGGCTGCCGCTAGGTCTTTAGCGCCTCCAACCGAGCCTGAACGGAAGGCTCATTGAGTCGCCTGATCGTCATCTCTCGCGCCGCTTCGGCGACCTCCCGCCGGCGCCGTCCGTCCATTGCGTTGTTGCCCATCGCCGACCTCACCTCGGGCGTCGGCTGGAAGGCGACAACCTGGGCGCCTGACGCTCGAACCGCGACCAGTTCCTGCGCAAGGCGCATGCGGACGACAGCGCGCAGCGGCAGGTCCGGACCCAGCAGCATCGCGTCCCGCGTGCCGGCCATCGGGCAGCTGACGATCACGAGATCGAGGTGCTCGCCGGCAAGGAGGTCTGCGTTTGTAACCGAGTGGGAGCCGCCGTCGACGTAACGCCGGCCCCCGATCACGACCGGCTTGAAGAAGGCTGGGATGGCGCAGGAGGCGGCCACGGCCTGCCCGATCGTCGCTGTCGGGGAGTCGGGGCGCCCGAACGTCGCGAGACTGCCATCATCGAGTCGAACTGCGCAGATCCAGGTCGGCTGTCGTGGCCAGCCGACGGGAAAGAGATTCGACATACCCTTTTGAAGCGACTCGGTGCTGACAGTGCCGGCGGGGAGGAGACCCGCAGCCAGCGCCCCCAGCCTGACCGACCAGGGCCTGCGGGCGGCAGCCAGGAGCACCCCTGCGGCGGCCGGGCCACGGGCGATGTCGGCGTGGCTCAGCGATGGGACCGGGATGTCCCCCTGGGTGCCCATCCGCGCCAGGGTCCGGCTGCCCGCGGCCGAGAGCGCGTGGCCGCGGGCGTTCGCCCGGAGGTCGGCAGAGCTGAATCCGGCGCGCAGCAGCGCCGCGACGAGGGAGCCCGCCGAAGTGCCGACGACGATGTCCGACTGGCGCGCGTCGAAGCCCGTTGCCTCCTCGAGGCCGGCCAGCACTCCGGCGTGAAATGCGTGCCCCACAATGCCGCCGGCACCCAATACCAAACCAATGCGTGACATTCGCCCCCATTCTCCTAGACTCCTAGAGATCAGGCCCTCGGGGTGGGCTGCAACTCTGTACGGAAGCAGGAATCCGGAAGGTGGAATCGCTTTGGATCGCATGAATCCGCAGGACGCCACGTTCGTTCACATCGAGGACGGGAACAACCCAATGCACATCGGGAGCATGGTGGTGTTCGAGGGCCCCGCTCCGAAGTACGGCGACTTCGTCCGCATGGTCGCGAGCAAGCTTCCGCTCGTTCCACGCTATCGCCAGAAGGTGCGCGAGGTCCCGTTTGGCCTCGGCCGGCCGGTTTGGGTCGACGACCCCAACTTCCAGATCCTGTACCACATCCGCCGGACGGCTGTCCCCGCTCCGGGTGGCAGCGAGGAGCTTCGCAACCTCGCAGGTCGCGTCTACGCCCAGAACCTCGACCGCAGCAAGCCGCTCTGGGAGCTGTGGATCGTCGAGGGCCTCGAGGAGGGACGCTGGGCGATGATCTCCAAAGTCCACCACTGCATGGTCGACGGCGTCTCCGCCACGGACCTGCTGAGTGTGATCATGGACACCAGCCCAAACCCGATCCCCACTCCCAGCGTCCCCTGGAATCCCGGGCGTGAGCCGAGCGCAGTCCACCTGCTCATGGATACGCTCGCCGATACGATCGTGTCGCCGATCGAGCGCATCCGCGGCCTGCCCGCGCTCGCGCGCACCCCGATCCCGATGGGAATCGGCCTCAACGACCTCCGGAACATCGTCAGCTCGGTGAGCCACTGGACTCAGCCGGCGGCGACGTCGCTGAACGGCCCCATAGGGCCGCATCGGCGCTGGAGCTGGGCCAACGGCACGCTCGCCGACATCAAGGAGATCCGGGCGACGCTCGGCGGCACGATCAATGACATCGTGCTCGCAGTGATCACGCGCGGGTTCCGCGACCTTCTGCTCTCGCGCGGCGAGCGGGTGGACGGGCGGGTCGTGAGAACGCTGGTCCCGGTCTCGGTTCGCAGCGAGTCGGAGAAGGGCACCTTCAACAATCGAGTGTCGGGTCTCTTTCCGGGACTTCCCGTTGGCATCGAGGACCCCGTCGAGCGCCTCCAGGCCATCCGTGCCCAGATGGACGGATTCAAAGGATCCAACCAGGCGGTCGCCGGTGACGTTCTGGCGCAGATGAGCGGGTTCGCTCCGCCGATGCTGCTTGCTCTCGGAGCAAGGCTCGGAGCCCGCTTTCAGCAGCGTGTGATCCAGACCGTGACGACGAACGTGCCCGGTCCCCAGGTCCCGCTCTACGCGCTTGGTCGCCAGATGCTCTACGCCTTTCCCTATGTGCCGATCGGCGGAACCATCCGGATCGGGATCGCGATCTTCAGTTACCTGGGCCGGCTCAACTACGGGGTGACCGCCGACTATGACTCCAACCCCGACATCGACGTGCTCTGTCACGGCATCGAGTCCGGAGTTCAGGAACTCCTCGAGATCGCGCGCGATCACAAGGCAAGGGCGGTGGCCGAGGCGGAGAAGGCGGACACGCGCCCGGCCCGCCCCGCTCTGAACGGCAACGGTCGCAAGCGGCCGGTCACGAAGGTCGCCACAGTGACCAAGCCCTCCGTCCGGCGCCGGGCGGCTAGGAGCTCGTAAGGACCTTTTCCAGGTCGGCGGCCGACTCCACGACGTGGTCGGGCCGCTCCGCGTCCAGCTCTTCCCGGGATCCAAAACCCCACAGAACGCCGATCGTCGAAACGCCGTTGGCCTTGCCAGCGATGATGTCGTGCAGCCTGTCGCCGATCATCACGGCTCTCGCGCTTGGAGCCACGCCCGTGGCTACCAGCGCCTGGCGCAGCGTTTCGCTTTTGGGTTCCTCGAGCTCATCCAAGCGGGGCGCGTAAACCCCTTCGAAGAACCCTCGGACCCCGAGGGCGGTGAGGATCGGCGCCGCCGCGTCGACCGGCTTCGAGGTCACGACGACAAGCCGCATCTTTCCGTGCAGCGCAGCCAGCAACGCCGCGACGCCGGGGTACACGGTGGTGCTGCGGATCGACTCGAGGCTGTAGTGGCGTCGGTAGGCGTCTACGCAGGCCCGCGCCAGGCCGACATCCCTGCCCGAGTCCTCGATGACCAGCCGGAAGGTTTGGAGCAGGGGAGGACCGATGAAGTGCCGCAACTCAGCCTCTGGGAGGGGGGCGATGCCGATCTCGGCCAGGGCCAGATTGATGCACGCCGGGATGGCCCGGGACGAGTCGGCGATCACTCCGTCGAGGTCCCAGCAGACGAGCTCGAAGGGCACTCCGGAAGGCTACACAGGCGACTCCGCGAGCATCGCTGCGGCCGTTCGGTGGCGCAGGGCAATGATCGTGTGGGCCACCTCGACCGGGTCTGCACTAAGATCGCGCCCATGGCAGCATCCAACGGGCATCTTCGTTCGTACCAGACGATCAACGGCCGGGGGCTGGCCTGGGACTCCATCCCCATGCGCCTCTTTCAGAAATCCAAACAGCTCGGCACCTGGGACCCTCAGAAGTTCGACTTCACCCAGGACCGTCGCGATTGGCTGGGGCTGAGCGACGTCGAGCGGGACTTCATTTTGCGCAATGTCACCCTTTTCCAGGCCGGCGAGGAGGCGGTGACCCTTGACCTGCTGCCACTCGTGATGTGCGTCGCCCAACAGGGGCTGATCGAGGACGAGATCTATCTCACAAGCTTCCTCTGGGAGGAGGCCAAACACGTCGAGTTCTTTCGCCGCTGGCTCGACGAGGTCGCCGACGCCACCGACAACCTCGAGCGCTACTTCACGCCCAGCTATGCCGAGCTCTTCCTGCATCTGCTTCCGGACGCCATGGGCGCCCTGAAGACGGATCACTCACCCGCCGCCCAGGTCCGAGCTTCGACGACCTACAACATGATCATCGAGGGCGTCCTCGCCGAGACCGGCTACCACGGCTTCCGGCAGACGCTCCGGGCCAACGGTCTCATGCCGGGATTCCTCGAGGGCATCGAGTTGACGGCGCGCGACGAGAGCCGCCATATCCGCTACGGCATCCACTTCCTGAACCGACTCGTCAGCGGCAATGACGAGAACTGGAACGTGATGTACGCGACCATGAATACGCTCCTGGCGCCGGCGCTGGGACTGATCGCTGAGTTCTGGGAGACATACGACGAAAACAACGGTCCCTTCGGACAGACCATGACGACCTTCATCGATTACGCATCGAGCCAGTTCGATAAGCGGCTCAAGGTCCTCGAGCGGGACCGCGGGAAGTCTCGGGCCGACCTCGAGACCCAGGCCGCATCGGACCTGGACCTCGTCGAGGCGGGAGTGGAAGCCTAGGACTTCCGGCGCCGGAGCCCCTCATGCGGCTGCGGATCGAGGTGCAGTGCCGTCCGGAAGATCGTCGGGTAGTTGGCGTCGTGGAAGAGCTTTCCCGTGATCGGCAGAAGGTGCCGGCCCAGCGCCCATGCCAGTCCCGACGCGAGAATGCTCCCCGTCAAAGGGCCGGCAAAGTAGATCCATAGCTTGTCGAGGTGGGCGCTGACGATCGCCGGTCCCAGGCTTCGAGCCGGATTGAGGCTCGTCCCCGTGAAGGGGGCGCCCTGCCATACGAGCAGGGCGACAACGAGCCAGACGGCCACTGGTGTCCAACGGGCTGTTGAGCGGTGTGACGTGAAGAAGAAGATCGTCAGCAGCAGCAGCGCCGTCATCGCCGCCTCGAGCATGATCGCCTGTGCGTCGGAGACCCCTGATGCGGGCTGGGTCAGGCCGTCGTGGAGCGCATCCGCAGTCGGGCCCCATGCCGCCTGCACCACGATCGTCCCCGCCACCGCCCCCAACATCTGAGCGGCCACGTAGCCGATGAGGTCATAAGGGTGAAGTGTCCGCGTCAACCAGAACCCGAGCGTGATGGCGGGATTGAGATGCGCACCGCTGCGCCG
>JAYUBK010000205.1:0-15097 GCA_043740835.1 Chloroflexota bacterium | reverse complement strand
GGTCGTGTTTGTGAGTGTCATGTTGTGGCGTTTGAATACGAAATAAGAGCTGCGTCTTCCGTGCGAAACCGAGCCATGACGCCTCGTTCCGGCATGCTACACGAACAGATGCTCGCCCAGCCGTCCCGACATGGCGTCTCGGCAATTGCCAAGCCTTGGCCAGGAGGGCGGAAACCCTACAGCCCGGCCGGGTGGTGAAGCACCCCGGCGCCTCGATCCAGACGACAGCCAGGCTCGGGCCGGGGGCGAGCCGAGGAGCCTACGTGTGGATCGATGCAGACGAGGGAAAAGGGGCGCGCACCGAACGCGCCCCTTTTCGATGCGTTCCTGAGATGTGCCTTTAGCTGGCCGCCAGGGCGGTTGCCCATTTGAAGGCGAGCGGAGAGCCGAAACCGGTGGTCATGTCCCAGCCCGAGAGGACGGGCTGGCCGGCAACGCCCGGCGTGCCGTCCCACTGATTGTCGACGAGGGGGTAGTGCACTGTCCCGAAAGTCTGGGCCGTGACGTCCCGGTAGTAGGTGAACCAATTGGACCCATTGCCCAGGGCGTAGATCGCCGCATGCGGATCGCCGATTGGGTTCTTGCCGGCGGATGCGCGGAGCGAGTTGACGTCGGCGAGGAGGCCCGCGATCTGCGGCGAGCCGGCGCTGGTTCCGCCGGTGATGTGCCAACCTGGTCGGATCGCGTTCGGGAATGCGGTGATGTAAACGAGAACGCCACCATTGACCGCGGCACTCCAGGAGAGGTCGGGGACGCCGCGCGCGTTGGCGCCGATGACGGAGGCCTGCTGCGCCTGCCAGATCGGCAGGTCGTAAACGGCGCTCTTACCTCCGGCGCTGGTGTCGTTGCCGCCGAGAAAGCTCTCTTTCCAGACCGGTTCCGCGGCCACTCCCACGGCGACATCGGAATTAAAGAATCCGGGGTCCGCCGCAGAGCTGCTGGTGGGATCCCACTTCCAGTTGTACATGAGCTGGGTACCGCCCACGGACACGTTGTAAGGGCTGCTGCCGGGGTAGCCGACCACCTGGTAGGGGAAGGTCCCCGACTCCCTGTGGATCTTGTCCGAGCCGCCGGAGCCCGAGTCGCCCGAGGAGGCCACGAAAGTGTCGTGCTTGACCGCAATCCCGTACTTGTAGACCTGGTCGAACCGCGCCTGCTGCTGAGCCATAGCGCCGCCGAAGTTCTGCTCCGCGGTGCCGAAGCTCTGGGAGAAGACGGTGCCGGCCGGGTAGGTGTCGATGGCCGAGCGCATGTCCTTGAACATGTTGGTCAGGCCTTGCACCCCGAGCGTCTCGGCCGGGTTTGTCGCCAGCAGAACGATGTGCGCCAGCGGGGCCATCGCGTACGCCCACTCGATGTCGAGGGTTGCTTCAAAGGCCCAGCCCGCCGCCGAATTGGGGCCCGCGAGGCCGTTGCCAACGGCGGTGTTGTCGTAGGTCAGCGTCCCCTGGGGGTAGACCTCGTCGAAGTTCGGGTCAGGAAGCCCGGCGAAGAAGGCGTCGTGGAAGGCCTTGATGTCACCGGCGGCCGTCGGCGACCCGTAGGAATCGACGAGAACAATGGTCTGGCCGGCTCCCATGCCAGAGTTGCCCAATGCGTGGAGCTGGTCGACACCATATGCGCCGAAGATGTCAGAAGGCGTGTAGCAGTGGAAGTGCTTGTACCTGTGGATCGGGGCGGGCGTGGTGCAGGCGTAGGGCCCGGCCGTTGCGTCGGTCGTCGTGTCCGGCGCCTCCACTGCACGCGGAAACGCGATCAAAGTCGGCACTGGAAGCGCAGGCGCACCCCCGGCCAGCAAGGCCAATGTCGCCGGGACTGCCAGTAAACGCTGAAGGAACCTCTTGAGCAAAGCGCCGAACCCCCTTTAATCGAACCGACTGAGTCGCCGAGCAAGCTACCGCCGAGCGGGTCGGAAGTCAAATCGTGCCGCGCGCCTGACCAAGTCCGCTGAAATCAGGCTCGCCAATATGGGGACGCGACCCTTCGTCGCGCCGCTTCCGCGCGCGCCAATGGGTTCCAGAATGGTTTGATGTGGGCCTGGCTGGATTCGAACCAGCGAGCGAACTCGTGTTCAAGACCATGAACGACCCCGAGCTTCTTCCCCGCTGGTGGGGCCCGTCCTACCTGACGACGACCGTCGAGAAAATGGAGGTGCGGCCCGACGGGTTGTGGCGCTTCGTCCAGCGCGCTCCGGACGGTGGCGAGCATGCTTTCAGCGGCAGGTATCTCGAGGTGGTGGCACCGGAGCGCGTTTCCATGACCTTCAACTACGAGGGCCTCCCGGGCGACCACGAGGCCATCTCAACCCTGGTCCTCACGGAGGAGAACGGCAGGACCTTGATGACCTCCACGATGCTCTTCAAGACGCGCGAGGACCGCGACGGAATGGTGCAGTCCGGGATGGAAAGCGGGGCTCGGGAGACGGACGAGCGTCTCGCGACGATCCTGGAGGAACTCAAGACCCAGCAGTAGCCCGGATCGAACCTACAACTGGCCGGCCGGCCTGGTGGTCCTGGCGCAGCGTGTTGACACATCTGTGCCATATCGTTACAGTTGCGCCACGATGATTGCGTTGCGGGAGCGTCAGGGACAACTGGCGAGGGGAATGGTGATCGACGCCCTGATCGCCCGGCTCGAGGCCGGCGACGAGGAATGCTCGGTGGAGGACGTGGCCCGCGACGCCGGCGTCTCCCGCCGCACCCTCTATAGATACTTCCCGAGCCGCCAAGACCTCTACGCGGCGGCCGCCGATGGCGTCTATGCGCGAATGGGCCAGGTGGGATTCGAGATCGCCGATGCGGGCGGAATCGCGGACAGCTTCATCGCCGGGTCCAAAGTGACCGAACAGCACCCGCACCTGAGCCGGGCCCTACTTCATGCACCCGCCGGCCGCGGAATCCGGATGACCGGCCGGCGGCGACGGACTGCTTCCATCGAGAGGGCGGTCGCCGAACTGGGCAGTTCACTGCCGCCTGCCGAGGTCCGCGGTCGGGCGGCGGTCGTCGCACTGCTCTGCAATGCGCAGGCGTTCATAGCCCTCCAGGACGAATCCGGCCTCACCCCCGACGAATCGCGGGCGGCGATCCTCGACGCCATCGAACTTCTCCTGAACGACGTCCGGCGGCGCCCCGGCCGCAGCCGAACCACGCATTCAGCCGGAAAGAAGAGGCAGCCATGATCGAACAGCGACCGCGCACATTCACCGTATTGACCAACAACGAGTGCACCGTGCTGGTCTCGGGCAGGGACAGCGGCGGGGCCTACTGCGTCCTCGAGTTCGGCGTCCCCCCCGGCGGGGGCGGCAACAGCCTTCACACGGACCCCTTTTTGGAAACCTTCTACGTCCTGGACGGGGAGCTGGAGTTCACCCTTGAGCGAGAGGGCAAGCAGGAGACGTTCCGGCCTGCGGTCGGCGAGAGCGTCTACATCGACCATGGGGTGAGGCACAAATTCACCTGCGTGGGCGACAAGCCCGCCCGTGCGCTGGCGATCGCGCTGCCCGGCTTTGAGGAATACATGTGGGAGCTGGCGGTGGCCTGGCCGCACAAACACTGGGACCCGGTCGCAACCCCGGCCGCGATGGCCCCGGTCGCGAAGAAGTTCGACGTGATCTTCGTCAATCAATAGAGGGGCGGACGTCCACCCGGCCTCAGTTGCAGCCGGTCGCCGTGTGCGGCAGGCGGCAACAGAGTTTCAGGTCCGTTGTGACCGCAATCCTCACTGCACTGAGCGCGAACGCTGGTAGGCGGCAGTGGCTACACCGGCTACCAGGAGTAGCCGCAAGTGCCGTTGAGGTACCCGTTCAGGCGGAGTGAGCCGGCGCCCCAGGCCCGGCCGCGATTCAGAGCCGCAGGACCACTTCCTCGACGATCGCCGACCCCGTCTTGGTGAGATCCAGGAACCTGGGGTTGTCGGCAATGGCGCGTTGAGCCTCGGGGGACCGCCAGGCGGCGTCATAGGCGTCCCGGTCGGCGCACCAGAACTCGACCAGGGCGTCCCACTGCGGATCACCCTCAACGGGATCCGGTTCAACGAAGCTCAGCACGTAGCGGCTGACATGCGGAATGGCCAAGGCCAGGGGTCCGTGCACTTCGCGAAAATAGCGACGAAATTCCTCCCGACTGGAGCCGGTCCTCCGATGGCAGACAACGATGAATTTCAGCATTGCACTATCCCGATCGTCCCCTTCAGTCCCGCGAAGTTACCGGCCATGTCCAAATATGGCCACATTTTGGAGTTCATGGTCGCGATGGGATCCACGGTCAGCAGCGGCGGTAGTGGTGAATGAGTCTGATCCTCAGGTGAGGAGACCGACGGGTTAGGTTGCTGCGGGCTTTTCCCATACCGAGACATGACCATGGCTGTCATCCGGCAACGGCTCTCGCGTCCATCCGCTCCAGCGGTCGCGCAGCCTCAATCCGGCCAACTGTGCCATCAGGTCGAGTTCCGCGGGCCACGCGTATCGGAACGGGATGGACACGCGTTCGAACTCCCATCGACGATTCTGAAGTGGGTCATAGCGAGCGGCAACGCGCTCGTCGAAGTAGCCGTCGCTCGGCACCGGCTGAGCATGATTGCCGCTCGTGGTTGCGGTCACGACAGCACCGGACACCCTCGCGGTCAATTCCGTACAGCGGGCCGAACAGTGCAGCCAGCATGGTCGGGGCCTGGCTGCAGCGCCACCTCGCTATTTGGTAGCCGATCAATCAGTCAACCTACGTCTTCGCGATGATGCTTCGCATCAGACCAAGCTCGGACTCATAAATGTGGGCCGACTTCACCGTCATCGTCAGCGTCCCGACCCGGGCGCCAAGGTCGCCAGCCACGCGAGTTTGTAGCGCCGCAAGCTCGACGAGATTCCCATAGCCCTTCGTACCGAAGTCGATGGCGTGAGCGTAGACGCCGAGTTGTAGCTTGCCCTTGACGAGCCAGAAGTCGAGCAGGCTGACGCATGGGACGTAGCTCGTGTCGGTCAGTGGCTGGAATGTCGTGACCGTCGCGTCGCGCGTCCAAGGATTGGCGGCGAGTCGATCGATAACCCAGCGGACCTGGTCGCGGCCTGAGTGGGCGTAGTCGTATAGGCGGGTCGCGTAGCTGTCTGAGTCACCGAGTTCCGCCACTCGGGAGTGGTCGGTGAAGTTCGCATGCATCCAGGCCAGGCGGTCGGGATCGCCGTGCCGGGCGATGATCGGGTCGTCGACCCTGGGCGAATGCACGTCGAGCGTCGCGCGGAACACCTCGCTGATTGGCAGGCCTTCCCAACTCCCGACGACACCGCCTGTCAGAATCGCCGCTGCGACCGCGAGCCACGCCTCGCCCAGCGTCATCACTTGAACCCGCACCGGCACGAAGTCGTTCACCTGCGCGTCCGCGGCCGAGTTCGAGTCACACCCGAGAAGCAGCGCGAGAACCCCCGTTCCAACACGGGCGATTGCGCGCTCTTCGAGTCCGCCGATAACGCCATCCGTGGCGGCTTTCCGGTCGTCTCGATTGGTCCATTGCCTGAGGGGATGGCCCTCCCGATCGACTGAAGATTCGAGGTGGCACCCATCGTCACGACCGGCCGGGACCTCTGTCGCGACGGGAGGACATCGCCAGGACGCGGCTGCGGGCTCAGCCCTTCCCGGCGTGCGCCAGCAGCCAGTCCAGTGCCGCCTCGGCGGAATTGAGAACCGAAATGTGTCCATCGCCCGGGCGGAGCCACATTTCTGCTGAGCGGATGCGGCCCGCGAGCCAGCGGCTGTGCGAGGTGGGCACGATCCGATCCTCGGCGCCGTGAACGAACAACACCGGGGTGCCAATTGTGGAAGGGTCGAAGCCCCATGGGCGGACGGTGGCGAGATCGTCGTCGATCATGCCGCCGAGGCCGCCCTTCAAGCCCAGGCCGGCTACGACTCCGAGCCACGTCCAGGGACCGGCCAAGGCGACCTGATCGGCCGAGGTGAACTGCTCCATGTCGAATTCGGAGGTGACAAGCAGGTGTTCCAGCGCCTCGCCACCGTCGGTTGCGGCGCGCAGTTCCGCGGCGCCGGAGACGGCCATGCCGGCGAACCAATCCAACCCATCGGAATGAATCGGCGCGAGGCCGGATATGCAGACCGTGGCGAGCACCCGTTCGGACAGGAGTGCGCCGCAGGCGAGCGCATGGGCGCCCCCACCGGAGTGACCCATCACAGCGAACCGCCGAATGCCGAGCGCGTCGGCCACGCCGGCGACATCCGCCGCTGCCGATCCGACGCTTCGACCACGCTGTCGGGTCGATCCGCCATATCCCGGCCGGTCGTACGACACCCAACGGATACCCAGCCGGGACGCGGCCGGAAGCAGCGGCTCCGGGGGTGGCCCGATATTCGGTGTGCCATGGTGCCAGAAGACGGCGAGCGGATCGTCCGCGTTCCCCTCACCGGTGTCGTAAACGTGCAGCCGGCGCCCGTCGCTCAAAGCGAGGTCTGTTTCCTTCACCTCGACCAGGAGGATAGAGGCTAGAGGAATCCGACAACAGCGACGACCGGTTGCCACGAGCGTCTCCCGCGACGTAGCGGATCGCCTCCGGAGTAAGACGCGAACTCTGGGTCCGGGTCACGACCGGGCAATCGGATCCGGCGCTGTGGGTTGGGCCGGTAGACCGGATAGCTATCTGCTATATTGGGCCCGTGCCACGACCCCCCCAGCCAACCTCAGCCCTCTACGTCCGACTCCCCGCCGCGCAGGCGGCCAAGCTCGATCGTGCCGCGCATGCCCTGGGCATGGCCAAGAAGGACCTGGTCACGGGGCTGGTCGTAAACTACGTCGATCCGGACAGCGGCGCAGGTCTGACCGCCCTCGGACAAGCCATCGGCCGCAACCAGGACATGCTCGACCGTGCGGAGCCGCAGCCTGCAATTGGACGCGTCACTTTCTCAGAGCGCGTCTTTCCCGAGGTCATGAGCCCGGAACAGGTTGCGGCCTTCCTGCAGACGTCAACTGAGGCGGTGATCGATATGGCGGCCAATGGCGAGATCCCGGGCCGCCAGATCGCCGGTGAGTGGCGTTTCTCGCGACTGGCGATCACGCAATGGCTGGGGTCCATCCCCGACTAGACGGTTCTTTCTACGCTTAAAGCACCTTCGCCAGATAGTCGCCGAGGACCTTGAAGGTCCGGATCTTCTGCTCGATGTCATTGCTCCCATGACCCTCGTCGGCGAACTCGACATATTCGAAGTGGTCGCCCTCTATGCGACCCAACTCGATCAACTTGTCGCGGAAGATTCGAGATTGCGAGACTGGACACCGTGGATCGTTTGCCCCATGGACGATCAGCAGCTTGGCCTGCAACTGGTCTGCGAAGTTGATTGCGCTGCGATCCGCCCAGAGGTCCGCTTCGGTCTCGGGGTCTCCCATCTGGGCCCGCAGGAAGTACTGGAAGAACTCCGTGGAGTCGCCATACATCTTCTTGAGGTCGGTGATCCCCACCCAGGCAACTGCCGCATGCCACAGGTCGGGCTTCTTTGTCGCCGCGATGAACGTCAGGAACCCGCCGTAGCTCCCTCCGAAGATGACGATGCGGTTGGGGTCGACTTGGGGAAGTGTTTTCAGGTATTTGACGGCGCCGGCAATGTCCTCGAGGTCGTCGCCGCCCCAATCCCTGATCGCGGCATCGCGCCACTCGACCCCGTAGCCGGTGCTCCCGCGAGGATTCGGCGCGATGACCACTAACCCCAGGTCGACCAGGAACTGCGCGAAGGGATCAAAACCGCGGTACCACTGACCTGTCGGCCCACCATGGACATGCACCAGGGCGGGAAGACGCTCGCCTGCGGCGACTTCACGCGGCGAGTAGAGAATGGCGGGCACCTGCTTGCCGTCGAAGCTCGGGTAGTAGATGTGCTCCGAAGCGACGAAGACCCCCGGATCGATTGGCCCGTAGTCGGCCGCGACGACGACCTCCATCGAATCCGCGGCGAGGTCGTAGACCGCGATATTCGAACGCTCCCTGTCCGTCTGGTAGGAGATGAGCACCTGGCCATCGCCGTTGAGGAAGTCCGAGCCGGTGGCCACTCCCAGGGGGACCTCCAGCAAGCGCACTTGTCCGCTCTCCGCGTCATAGATGACCGGCCGGATCTGCGATTCCTCGCTGCGGAGGGCAATGACAAGGCGACCGCTGGGCGAGAACCTGGCACCCAGCGCGCCCTCCTCCGGCCCACCCTCTGGCGTCAACCACCTGATGTTCGAAGTGGCCAGGTCCATGACGCCCACTCGTGATGTACCTGACGCATCGCTGGTGACCGCCACACGCTTGCCGTCGGGATGCCAATCGACGATCGCATCCTGCGATCCCACCCTGACGCTGAGGGCCTTCCTAACCTCCGAACCGTCGGCGCTGACAAGGTAGGCATCGCGGTTCTCTAGGTCCATGGCGTTCTCATTACTGATCACGGCGAGCCATTTGCCGTCGGGGCTCCATGAACCGCCGAAAGTGGGTGCGCTGAATTTCGTCAGCTGCAGCGCATCCGACCCATCCCGGCGCATCTTCCATAGGTTGAGCTGGCCGCCCCGGGCGCTGATCACCGAGATCCAAGCGCCATTGGGGCTGGCCTCGATTGGAAACTGCCAGCCCCCGCTCTCCTCGGTGAGCTGGTTGACCTCACCGGAATCGACGTCGATGACGAAAAGCTCGGTCCGTTCGTCGCCGCCGCGATCCTTCGGATACACGACCTGGCGCCCCTCTGTGTCTGCCCAGATGAACGGGAAGCGGATCGCCCTCGGCATCTCACCGTTGCTCACCTGCCTGACCTGTCTGCTGGCGAGATCCAAAACGTGCAGCTCCTGGCGCCCGGAGCGATCGGAGAGGAATGCGACCCGGCCCCCTCTCTCGGGGGCTTGTGCGAAGAGGTTGGTCGGCAGGCGGCACAGTTGCTCGAGGTCGATCTGTCGTCGGCGGCTGGCAATGCCCACTTCGGAGGAGAGGTTAGGCGCAAACCCCGGGAATTGTCAGTCCGCCGGGTCACAGACGGGGCTCCTTACGGCATCATCTCGGACGACGTGAGCGAGACGATCGACGTCGCCGGCAGTTACGACGCCGTGGCAGAGGAGTACGGGAAGCGCTACCGAAGCGAGTTGTCCGGAAAGCCGCTTGACAGGGCATTGCTGGGCGCTCTGGCTGAAATGACACCCCCCGGTACACTCCTGGATCTGGGCTGTGGAACCGGTGAGGTTGCCCTGCACCTTCATCGACTCGGCCGCCAAGTCCTGGGTATCGATCTGTCTCCCCGGATGATCGAAGTCGCCTCGAGGCTCTGCCCCGGGCCCGATTACCGCGTGGGCAGCATGCTCAATCTCGACTTGGAGGACGCCTCGATGGGCGGGGCGATCGCCTTCTACTCGATCATCCATCTCGGCGCCGATGACATTTCCATCGCGTTCGGGGAGGTTCGGCGAGTGCTGGTACCCGACGGGCTCGCCCTGATCGCTTTCCACACGGGCGACCACATCCTGCATCTGGACGAGTGGCTGGGGCGCCAGGTAGACCTGGACTTCCACTTCCATGAGCCGAGCAAGATCGAACAGCTACTTCAGCGAGCGGGGCTGGAGGTCGAATCGACTCTTCGACGGCAACCCGGTCGGGGCGAGGTACAGACCGAGCGCCACTACGCGCTGGCACGTCGGCCCGCGGTCACCCTCAGGCCGGCGACGGCTGCTGATCGTCCATACCTGAGAAGTCTTCACCACCGGTGCTACCGGCGGTGGGTCGAGGAAACCTGGGGCTGGGACGCGGCCGACCAGGATCGCCGCTTCGCCGAGGCCTGGACAACTGATGGGAGGTCCGTCGTCGAGCTCCGAGGAGAACCGGTCGGGGTGCTCACAACCAGCCGTCGAGGTGACCACCTGTACGTCGACGATATCGAGGTCCACCCTGATCACCAGGGCCGTGGCATCGGCAGCTGGCTCCTTCGCCGGTTGTTGAGAGATGCCGATGAGGTCGGGATCCCCACGCGTCTCCAGGTTCTCCGTAACAACCCTGCCCGGCGACTTTACGAGCGGCTCGGGTTCACGATCGATGGCTCAACCGACACGCACTACCAAATGCAGCGGCCGGCCTCCCTATGAGTTGGTGCAGCGTTAGGTCGCTCGGAGCGACGGTCGCGTCACAGCTCACGTCGGGGCCCGCCGAACGGCCCCCGCGGCCAACTCGGCGCGGGTGCTTATGTCCAGCTTTGCGAAGACGTGGGCGAGGTGCGTTTTCACAGTCGATCTCGAGATGAAAAGGCGTGCGGCGATCTGTGGATTGGTGAGGCCCTGGGCCACGCAGGCCACAACACGCTGCTCGGTTGGGGTCAGGCTCTCCCAGCCGTGGATGGGACGACCGCGCGCGCCACGCGCTCTCGAGGCGTAGGCGACCGCATCGTCGAGGCTCAAGGTCAATCCCTCGGCGAGCGCGGCCTCGAAAGCAGAGCCGCCCACCGCGGCCACGGCCGCCACCTCAGCCTTGGCGCGATCCGCCAGCTGCCGACTCGAGGGGGCGATTCCGATGTCCGCGCTGATGGCGTCCGTGGCTCCGAACAGCCGAGCGGCCTCGTGCCAGCTCTCCGCCCTTGCCGCCAGGACAGCAATCGAGTGGAGGGAAGCAAAGGCGTCGCAGTCAAACCCATGTTGGTGCTGGATGGCGAGCGCCTGGTGGAAGAAGTGCTCGGCCCGGCCCAGGTCTCCGGCAACTTCGGCGACGAGGCCCTGGCCAAAAATTGCCAGGGCGCCACTCCAAAAGTTGTCGATTGGCGGCCCCGCGAGTCTGACTGCCTCGTCGAGGGCGGCGTGCGCCTCATCCAGGCGGCCGGCCAGGGCAAGAGCATGTGCTGAAAGCGGGATTGCCCAGAGCGCGGAGAAGGTGTCGCCCGATTCCCGACACCAGCCGGCGACCTCGCACAGCCTGGTCGCCGCGCCGTCGACATCTCCCTCGGCGAGGTCCAAAACTCCCAGCGCCACACGCGCAAATGGCGCGCCGAGCCCTCCTCCCTGCCGAATCGTGCCGGTCAGGCACTCCGTAGCCTGGACCCGACTCTCCGCATAGCGGCCAACTTTGGCCAGGGCATAGGCGCGCCACGCCTGGACGATGCCGCGGGTGGCCGGATCGCCGACTTCGAGGGCGGCGGCGATCGACCGGTCGAAGCTCTCTATCGCGTCCCCCAAACGGCCTGTCACGAGCTGGCAGTAGCCGAGCCCTCCGTCGCACCAGCCCAGAAAGAAGTTGTTGCCAAGTCGCGTCGCGACCTCGCGAAGCTCGATCAGTGCGGCCCTGCCGCGTGCTGTGTCGCCCGCAATCAGCCGTGCGACGGTCAGAAACTTGGTACTGTCGGCGACCGTCCAATCGTCGCCCACCGCGGTACCGATGGCGATGCTCTCGCGCAGCATCTCGACGGCGGCTTTGGGGTCGCTGTAACAGAGAGCGAAGCCGACGGTGTGGCGCAGCCGGCCGGCCGCGACCTGGTCGTCGATGAGCTCGGCCAGGGCGAGCGCTTCGGGAGCGATCGCCATGGCCGTCCGAAAGTCGGCCGCGTAGATCGCGAGGTGGGCCCTGGCCCACAACGCCCGTACCCGCAGCGAGCCCGGGCCGGCCCCGGACCGCAGATCGAGCTCGAGAGCGCGATCGAGCCAGGTGGCGCCATCGATGAACCGGCCGCGCATCTCCCAGAAAAGCGCCAGAGACCCGGCAAGGCGGAGCAGCGTGTCCGCCACCCCCCGTGCGGCCGCCCAGGCAAGTGCTGCCAGGAAGTTGGCGTAGTCATCCTCAAGCCGAGGCAGCCAAACCAGGCCGCCGGCCCGGGGGATGCCCGCCGCCGCCACCTCGGCCAGGCGGCAGAAGTAAGCCACGTGACGGTCCCGGACGAGGTCGCCCTCGTCCGATTCGACGAGGCGTGCGGCAGCGTAAGTCCGGACCGTCTCCAGCAGTCGATATCGTCGTTCGGACCGCGAATCATCAATCGCGACCATGGAGCGATCGATCAAGCGGTCGAGCACGTCAAGTAAACCGATGCGGTCGAGCAGTTCGCCCTCGCAGACGGCCTCCACGGCATCGAGGGTGAAGCCTCCCGCAAACACTGCCAGGCGCCGGAGCAGGGCCTGCTCCTGCCGGCTGCAGAGCGCGTGGCTCCAGGCAAATGATGCCTGCAACGTTCGCTGGCGGGCCGGAGTCGCCTCGGCCGAGCCGAGCAAATCGAAGCCCTCCTGGAGTCCGGCCGCGATCTGAGCCAGCGTGAGGAGGCGGGTGCGAGCGGCCGCCAACTCCAGCGCGAGCGGGATGCCATCCAGGCGGCGGCAGATTGCCAGGAGGTCTGCCCGGTCGTCGGGCCGGACAAGGAAATTGGGCCGAACGGCGCGGGCTCGCTCTGAGAAAAGGCGCCCAGCCTCACTCGCGCCAACGAGATCTTCTCGTTCGGGTATTTTCAGCGGCGCTACCGGGAGGACCATTTCCTCCGCGGCGCCGAGCGCCTCACGACTGGTCGCGAGGACGCCAACCCCGGCGCTCACAAGCCGCGAGCCAAGCTCCCTGCATTCCGCCAGCAGATGCTCGCAGTTGTCGAGCACGATCATCGCCTGGCGATCCCGCAGGTAGTCGGCCAGCGCGCCGCCGGGGTCAGACTCCATCTCGAGCCAGAGGCCCAGGGTGCGGCCGACGGTGGCTGCGACCGAGGACGGCTCGCTGAGCTGGGCGAGGTCCACCCAATAGGCACCGTCCTGATAAAGGGGTGCGATCGCGCTCGCCACCTCGAGCGCCAGTCGCGACTTGCCGCTACCGCCCGGGCCGGTGAGCGTGACCAGACCTCCGCCCATCAGAGCTTGTATGCAGCCGGCGATCTCGGGCTCACGTCCGATGAAGGAAGTTCCCGGCCGGGGCATGTTGAACACACCGCTCGACTCCCGAAGCCGACCTCCGGCATCGTCGTCCGGCCCTGGGGCGGACTCACCTGAGAGAGGCCAGATCCGGGCCCCGACCTCGAGAGCAGGCGCCACGACGTGGACTGCGACCCCGGACCGCCCGCGGGCCTCTTGAAATTCCAGTGCCGCCACAACCGCCGCAGCAGCATCCGAAAACGCCCACGCCGGTAAGCGACCGTCACCGTGGACGACGCTCACTCCACCGTGACTGGAGCAGTGGCTGTCGAGTGCCTCCAGCCCCATGTCGGCGTACTTCGGTGTGGCGACCAGCAGAGCCAATGGGGCCGGCCTGTTGCCCGCCCCTGCTCGGATCGCCCGCCGACCAACCTTGTTCGCATGCTCCGGGCTCGCTCGCTCTGACCGCCCTCCCATTAGGGCTGTAGTCTGCGGCCGCGCCAGCCCTCCAACATCGGCCATTTGGGCGATGTTCCGCGCCGCCTAGCCGATCAAGCTGCACTCCGAGAGACCGTCCAAAATCCGGACGGAGCCGTGTGAAGGAGGAGCGAATCATGGGACAGCGAGCGCGCCTGGAGATGGGTACGGAACAAATGCACCGCCGCCGGTTTCTGAAGGGGGCACTGGCGGTGGCGGGGGCTGTCGCGGCGGTCGCCCCGGGCGCGGCTCTGGCTGCCTCGGACGAGGACTCGTCGGAGTCCCTGGCCGGGCCCTGGCTTGAGCGGGTGGTGTCCACCGACGGCTCCTTTCCCCCCTTTCAAACGCTTTTCTCGTTCGATTCGACAGGCGGGCTGGGCGGGACTGCCTCGATCGATGCCATGCCAGGGCTCAAGTCGAGCCCCACGGTCGGCGCGTGGCGTCACCTGAGTGGCCGCCGATACATCTGGACGGGTCACGCCTTCTCGTTCGATGACGCCGGCAATCCGAACGGGCTTTACAACATCATTGAAACGATCACACTCGACAGTTCCGCAAAGACTTACAGCGGAGCAGGCACGTTTGAGGTGGTGGGCGGTCTGGGTGCGTTTCCCCTCACCCCGTACACCGTTACAGCAACGCGGATCACGACCTAGTTCCGGCGACAGAAAAGCGAATTGAGGGCGGATTGAGATGGACAGGCAAGTCGTCAACCCCTGGAAGTGGCAGGACGCCTTCGGATTCGTGCAGGCCAACTGGACATCCGGGGCCGAGCACATGCTGCTCTGCTCCGGCCAACTCTCGGTCGACGCGGACGGGCGGCCCACCAACGCCGGCGACATGCGCGCACAGATCGAACAAGCCCTTGACAATCTGGAAACCGTGCTTCGGGAGGCAGGCTTCAGTCTTGGAGACGTGGTGCGACTCAACTACTACGTCACGGACATCGACGCTTTCCTCGGGGCTGGTGAGACGCTCGGCAGGAGGCTTACTGCCGGCGAATGTCGACCGGCCTCGACACTTCTCAACGTGGTGCGGTTGGCATTTCCGGAATCGATGATCGAGATCGAGGCGACGGCGAGCAGGTGATCACCGGGAGGTGATGGCGGGGGTGGGCTTCCGAGCGGCCCTGCCCCGCCACCCAACCCCCTGCCGGTCCGACCCTTGCGCAATCGGCAAGGAGCGCCGGGACTCTGTTCACCGGACACGGGGGCTGACACAATAGGGAGCAAGCGATGCAAGCCACCTTCATCGGACTCCTCGCCCTTGTGATTGGCATCGTCCTCTGCTTCGGCGGCCACCGCCTATTCCGCGTCTTGATGGTGCTGGTCGGCTTCGCGGTCGGATTCGTGCTCGGCGGGTCCGGAGTGGCCGCGGTCACCAGGGGCCAGTTTCTGGACAGCCTCTACGGCTGGATCGCGGCGGGGTTGGTGGGGCTCGTCCTGGGGGGTCTCGCCATACCGTTCTACGCGGCGGGCGTCGCCGTACTCGGCGGCGTCGTGGCCTATCTGGTGGCAAGCGGCGTCATGGTCTACCTCGGCTACGGGACCGGCACCTTGACGCAGGCTGCCGGGATCGTCGCCGGAGCCGTGGCAGTTGTGCTCATCTACCTCTTCCGGGTTCACCGGCTGCTGGTCATCGCGGTGACTGCAACGGCGGGTGCGGGAGGCATCCTGGCCGGGGTGCTGATATTGCTGGGCAAGCTGGCTTTCGACCTCCCGGCCGCCACCGACCCGACTGCGGTCATCCGGAGCACGCCCATCTGGCTGCTCTTGGTGATCGTGCTGGTCCTCGCAGGAGTTGGTGCTCAGTGGAG
>JAYUBK010000204.1:0-4888 GCA_043740835.1 Chloroflexota bacterium | reverse complement strand
GACCGGACTCTGGGTCCAGGACTACGGGGGCTACATGTCCATCGGATACGACTCCGCCAAGTTCCCCACCATCAGCTCGATTCAGGACCTGCTCGGGCCCAAGTTCAAGAGCTCGGTCGCGCTCAATGGCGATCCGACGAAGGCGAATGCCGCCCTCAACGGCGTGATGATGGCCTCGATCGCGAACGGCGGCTCCGCTGACAACATCGGACCCGGCGTTGACTTCTTTCAGAAGCTGAACAAGGCCGGGACTTTCTCGCCGGTCCAGGCGACCACCGCAACGGTCAAGAACGGTTCGACCCCGGTCGTATTCGACTGGGACTACCTCTCCCAGGGCCACGGGAAGGACGTCCCGACCTGGAAGATCTTCGTCCCGACCAACGCGATCCTGGGGGGCTACTACGCCCAGGCCATCAACAAGCAGGGTCCGCACCCCGCCGCCGCGCGGCTGTGGGAGGAGTACCTGTACTCCGATGAGGGCCAGAACCTGTGGCTCAAGGGCGGCGCCCGGCCCGTGCGGATGACCTCGATGCAGTCGGCGGGCAGCCTCGACAGCGCCGCCGCGGCAGCGCTTCCCAAGGTCGCCGATCCCAAGAAGGCGGTCTTCCTCAGCCCTGAGCAGGCGACCGCCGCCGGTGCCTATCTGTCCAGCCACTGGGCGCAGGCAATAGGCGCTTGACCCTCGTCCGTCCGGCAGTGAACACGGCCGGCCGCCCCGATCGGGGCGGCCGGCGACTGCCACTCTCGTGGATGGGTGTTCTGCCCTTCCTGGGGTACGCGTTCCTCTTTCTGCTGCTGCCGACCGGGATCGTCGTCTACGGGGCTTTCATCGGCAAGGACGGGTTCACGCTCTCCAACTTCAGCGACCTGACCGACTCGAATGTCGTCACCGGCTTCATCAACAGCCTGACCGTCTCCGTCGCCAGCGCCCTCATCGGTGCGGTCGGGGGTGCGATCCTCGCCTTCGTGATTGCGACGGGCAATCCCGATGGTGCTTTCCGGCGCTTCGTGACCGCTGCCTGCGGCGTCCTCGCCCAGTTCGGGGGCGTGACGCTCGCCTTCGCCGCCCTCGCCACGCTGGGCACCGCCGGCACCGTCTACCTCTTCCTGAAGCAGCATGGCGTTGACCTGTTTTTCAATGGGAATTGGCTTCTCAAGGTGCCTGGCCTGGTCCTGGTTTATACGTACTTCCAGATCCCGCTCATGGTCCTCGTCTTCCTGCCGGCCCTCGACGGCGTCAAGCCGCAGTGGCGGGAGGCGACCGAGAGCCTTGGTGGGAACACCTGGCACTACTGGCGCTACGTTGCCGGACCGCTCCTGCTGCCGGCCTTCACCGGCGCCACCCTGCTCCTCTTCGCGAACTCCTTCTCAGCCTATGCGACGGTGGCTGCGCTGATCAACCAGGGCGGCATCGTGATCCCGCTCCAGATCAGCAATGCCCTGACGAGCGAGGTCGGCCTGGTCTCGGCGGCCCTTGCCCGCACGCTGGCCCTCGGCATGGTGGTGATCGTGGCCATCGTCATGATCGCCTACAGCGTTCTGCAACAGAGGACGTCCCGATGGCTCCAGTAGCCCTTGCCAAGAGCGGGCCCGGGCTGAGAGTTTTTCGCGCGGTGGTTCTCCTCCTCGCCGGCGCCTTCTTCCTGGTCCCGCTCGCCTCGATGTTCGAGTTCTCGACCCGCGGGGTCGGCGAACACGCCGCCCGGAGCCTCGTCTACTGGACCTCGATCGTGACCTATCCCGAACTGGTCTCGGCCGTCTTCGCCTCGCTCCAACTCGCCGTCATCACGTCGGTGGCAGTGCTGGTGCTGCTGATGCCGACGATGGTCTGGGTGCGGCTGCGGCTGCCCTTTCTGAACCGGGTTCTCGAGTTCATCTGCCTTCTGCCGCTGACGATCCCGCCGATCGTTCTCATCGTCGGCCTGGTGCCGATCTACCGCTGGGTCTGGTACTACGTCAACAGTTCGATCTTGAGCCTGACCTTCGCCTACATCATCCTGGTGCTGCCGTACACGTACCGTGCCCTTGACGCCGGCCTCTCCGCGATAGACATAAAGACCCTCGCGGAGGCCGCCCGGAGCCTGGGCGCGGGCTGGCTCACGGTCATGTGGAGGATCATCGTCCCCAATATCTCGAGCGCCCTCCTCAACGCGGCCCTCCTCTCGGTCGCCCTGGTGCTCGGCGAGTTCACCTTCGCCAACCTTCTCAACTACAACAACCTGCAGGCCCAGCTCGTCCATCTTGGCCGGGCCAATGCCGGGGTCTCGATCGCCGTGGCGGTCGCCTCGCTGATGTTCGCCTTCGTGTTGCTGGTCCTGCTTTCGTTCTTCGGGCGCCCGAGCAGGGGACGGGGCCAATCCTCATGAGCGAGGTGGTAGGCCGCCGTTCCGGCGTCGAGGTGCGGCTCGAAGGGCTGCGACGGCGGTATGGACAGGTGACTGCGCTCGACGGCCTTGACCTCACCATCGGCCCGGGTGAACTCGTCGCCCTCCTCGGTCCGTCCGGCTGTGGCAAGACGACCGCGCTGCGGCTGCTCGCAGGTCTCGAGGATGCCGACGAGGGCCGTGTGATCATCGACGGCCAGGATGTCACCGGCCTCGGGGCCAATCGGCGCGACATCGGGATGGTCTTCCAGGCCTACTCGCTCTTTCCGCATATGACGGCTCAGCAGAACGTGGCCTTCGGCCTCTTCCTCCGCCATGTCAAAGACTCCGAGGCCAGGCAGCGTGCGGCGCAGATGCTGGAGCTGGTCGGACTGGCGCCCTTCGCGAACCGTTATGCGCACCAACTGTCGGGCGGCCAGCAGCAGCGCGTCGCGCTGGCCCGAGCACTGGCGATCCGCCCTAAGGTCCTGCTTCTCGACGAGCCACTCTCAGCGCTCGACGCCAAGGTCAGAGCCCGGCTGCGCGACGAGATCCGCCGCGTCCAGCTGGAGGTCGGGATCACGACCCTTTTCGTTACTCATGACCAGGAGGAGGCGCTTGCGATCGCCGACCGGGTCGGCGTCATGCAGGCGGGACGGCTCGAGCAGCTGGGTCCGCCGACCCTCGTCTACTCTCGCCCGGCCACGCCCTTCGTCGCCGAATTCGTGGGATTGACCAACCGGCTGGCGGGTGTCGTGCGTGCGGGCTCCGTGGAGGTCCGCGGCGTGAGCCTGCCCCTGGTCCTGCCGGACGTGGAGGATGGACCGGCGGTCGCGCTCATCCGTCCCGAGGCGGTCGCGGTCGCCGCCGAGCCGGAAGCTGCTCCCGGCGAGCTGGTAGGTGTCATCATCGCGACGGCCTTCCTCGGCTCGACGAGCCGCGTCACCGTCGACGTGGGCGACACGACGGTGCTTGCGCAGCTCACTGCGTCCGAGGCCTCGGGCCTGCCGCCGGGCACCCGCGTTCGCCTCAAACTGCGCACCGATCCCGTGTTGATCCAGAGGGAAGGGGCAGCGACCGTCGAGGCGTGAGCGTTCCCGCGCTCACCATCAGGCGCCGGCTTGGACCCGGCCGCGAACTCGGCCGCGGGTCGCGAGCCGCCTACCGTGCCGTCGGCCTGATCGACGGTGAGCCGCACCTGGTCCGCCCGGATCTGGTTGACCGGGGTGGCCAGTCGCGTACCACCGGCGAGCCGCTCGCGTGTTTTGCACACCTGACTGACATCCACCTGACCGACGTCCAGTCGCCTGCCCGTTTCGAGTTCATCAACCGCTATCACGGCGACCCCAGGTTCCGGCAACTGGTCCCCATGCATCGGCCCCAGGAGGCTCTCAACGTCCACGCCGTGGCCGCGATGCTCCGGACCTTCGACGCCATCGAGGCAGGCCCGGTGACGGGGTTGCCCCTGTCGCTGGTGATCAACTCGGGCGACGCGGTGGACAACGTCCAGTCCAACGAACTGGCCGCGTTCTCCGCCCTCTTCCGAGGCGGGACGGTGCGGCTCGACTCGGGCGGGGATCGGTACGAGGGTGTCCAGGCGTCGGCCTGGCCGGACGACCTCGCCTGGAAACCCGATGGAGGGGCGCTGCCCGACAGGTTCCGAGCCGCTCTCGCGTTCCCGATCCACCCGGGCCTGCTCGAGCGGGCGCTGGCCCCCTTCGCCGTTCCTGGGCTCCGCCTTCCCTGGATCGGCTGCCACGGCAACCACGAGGAGGTGTGCCAGGGGGTGGGCATCGTGAATCCCGCGCTGGCCGCATGGACGGTCGGGGGAAGGCATCCGCTCAGCATGCCCCCGGCCATCGACCCGGAGCAGGCTTCGGAGCTGTTCGTGACCCGGCCCGAAGCCTTCACCCTCGGGCCCTCCGTCACCGTCACCGCGGACCCGGCCCGGCGCTTCTTCACGCTTGACGACTTCCTCAAGGCCAACCGCCTGGAGGATGCCGACCACGTGTACGACACCGACGCCGTGCGGTTCGTTGTGCTCGACACCGTCTGTCCGGGTGGCGGCGCGGACGGCTGCGTTGTTACGGACCAGCTGGCCTGGCTTCGGGACCAGCTGGAGGACGCCGGTGAGCGACGGGTGGTGCTGATCTCGCACCACGGCCTCGACAGCCTGACCAACCGGCGACCGCACCCGGCGGCGGACGCTCCTGTCCCGGTTCCCGCCCCCGCGCTCCTGGCCACCTTGAATCGCTTTCCCAACGTCGTGCTGTGGCTGAACGGACACATTCACACCAACCGGGTTCGGCCCCGGGGCACCTTCTGGGAGGTGACCACAGGCTCGCTGGTTGACTGGCCCTGCCAGGCGCGCCTGGTCGAGCTCGTCGAGGTCGGCGGAGGCCGCCTGGCGATCGTCTGCACGATGGTCGACCACGACTCGCCGCTTGACGCGGCCGAGGCCGGCGAGAGTGCCCAGCTGGCGGCGCTACACCGAGAGCTGGCAGGCAACGTGCCGGGCCAGGGAT
>JAYUBK010000203.1:0-4923 GCA_043740835.1 Chloroflexota bacterium | reverse complement strand
GGCGGAGAGGGAGAGATTCGAACTCTCGAAGGGCTATTAACCCTTACTCGTTTTCGAGACGAGCGCCTTCAACCACTCGGCCACCTCTCCCCGGGATTCCTTGCCGGCTGCCTGCGCGAGGTCCGGATGGCGGTCCCGACCGGATTCGAACCGGCGTTCTCGGCCTTGACAGGGCCGCGTGTTTGGCCAGGCTACACCACGGGACCGTACCGGCCGGTAAGTCTACCAGAGGCCGAAACCGGGCCAGAAAAGTACCAATTTGCGAATGGCAGGCGCTACTGCTGCCCCTTTCTATAATGGCGTAGCCCGTGAGTAGCACGCCTCCGACCGCTGAGCCGACTCCCGATGAGCTGAGGCAGCGTTTCGCGATCCTACAGAGAGTCGCGGTGTTGTTCACCCTGCCGGATACCATCCTGCGCGGGCTCGCGCGCCAACTCCACCCGGCATTCGCAACCAAGGGCTCGACGATCATCTCCCAGGGCGACCATGGCGACTCCCTCTATGTCGTCGAGGAAGGACGCGCAGAGGTCACGGTCAAGTCCAGTGAAGGGCACGACATCACGATCGCGTTCCTCGGGGACGGCGACTTTTTCGGAGAAATGTCGCTGATCTCGGAAGAGCCGCGCACCGCGTCCGTGAAGGCACTCTCGGACTGCAAGCTGCTGCTCCTCGACCGGCAGATCCTCTATACCAGCATCCCGCCCGATTCGGACACGCTGGTCGATCTGCAAAGACTCGTCGAGCAGCGCAAAGCGACGCTCACCAACATCATCGCCCGGGCCGGGCTCGTCGCCCCCGAGCAGGCTGCCACCACCGTCGCCGTGTACTCCCCGAAGGGCGGGTCGGGCCGGACGACGATGGCGATCAACCTCGCCGCCAGCCTCGCCATACAGCATCCCGGCGAGGTCCTCCTCATCGACCTCGCCCTTCCCTATAACCACGCGGCTCTCCTTTCGAGCCTGGTGCCGACGGGATCCCTGGCCACAGCCGCGGCGAGCGGCGACGCCAACTTCGAGGAGGCGCTCCTGAGCGTCATCCTTCACCACCCCGGAGGCATGATGCTGCTTCCGGGCGTCCTGAAGCCCGAAGAGGCGGACCTCGTCACTCCGGCACTCGTCGCGAAAGCGATGGCGGTCCTCCAGGGCGCGTTCCGATACATCATCTTCGACCTCGGAGTCGCCCTCAGCGAGACCACCCTAACGGTCCTCGACCACGCCCAGCGCATCGTGCTCCTGGCGACGCCCGAGCTATCCAGCCTCAAGGACGTGTCCGACCTGCTTCGGATCTTCCAGACCGTGCTCAACATCGTCCCCGGCCGGGTCGTCATCGCGCTCAACAACAAGAACCCCAAGTCGGTGGTGAGTCGCGAGGACATCGAAAGGACGCTGAGGCAGACGATCGCCGTCGAGATCGCCTTCGACGGGTCCAAGCCAGACGAGGCCGCGGTGCGTGGCGAACTCCTCGTGCTGAGCGACCCCAAAAGCAACATCGCGCGCGGAACCCGTGAGCTCGCCGACGTTCTCATAGGGGTTCGCGGCGACAAGGACAAGGGCGCCCACAGGCCCCTTTTCGGCTTCAAGGTCGGTCGCTGACCGGGTTCCACAGCCGGCAGTCGAATTCAGCGGCGTTTACACGCGCCTCCTTGTTGGTAGACTCACATTCGATTAATCCCCCATGGAGGCTTCCCCATAAATGATCGAACAGGCCACCGTCACGCTCACCACCGACGCCATGACCCAGCTCAAGACGCTGCTCGAGGCGGAGAACAATCCCAACTTGGGCCTGCGCGTGTTCGTTTCCGGGGGCGGTTGCTCCGGGATGCAGTACGGCATGGCGTTTGACGACAACGTCCGCGCCGAGGACCAGGTCATCGAGACCGGCGGCGTCAAGATCTTCGTGGATGAGTTCAGCGTCCAGCACCTGATGGGCTCCGAGATCGACTACGTCAACAGCCTCATGGGCGCCGGCTTCACAGTCCACAATCCAAACGCCGTGAGCTCCTGCTCGTGCGGCCACTCGTTCGACACCGGTGACGACGCAGGCCAGGCGAAGAGCTGCGGCTGCGGTCACTGAGAGGACGCCGAGAAGGGACGGCGGAGCTTCGCTGTCGCGCGCTCGACACCCAATGCAAGTTGTAAGGCCCCGCTCCGGCGGGGCCTTAATCTTTTTGGCAGTGTGATCAGGGCAATCCTGCTGGATGTCGGCGGTGTCTTCCACCTCCCCACTGAAAGGAAGGTGCGCCACGCCCTCGCCGCTGCCGGCTTCGCACTCGGTCCCGGCGGGCTGGCACGGGCGCACTATGCGGGGATGGCCGGCCACGACGAACAGGACGCCGAGTACGAGGAATTGCTTCCGCCCTACTGCCGCGCCCTCGCCATCGACCTTGGCGTACCGGCCGACCAGATCGAGGACGCTGTAACCCGCCTCGTCGCCAGCTTCATGGAGCCGGATTCCTGGACCGACCTCATCGAGGACGCCGTGGCAACCCTGCCCGAGCTCCGGGCCAGCGGAAAGAAGTTGGGGATCGTCTCCAACGCCGACGGCTCTGTGGAAGCGCGGTTGCGGGATGCAGGCGTCTGCCAGGTCGGGCCCGGTCGCGGCGTGGAGATGGACGTGATCATCGATTCCGGCGCTGCGGGCGTGCGCAAGCCGGACCCGCGGATCTTCCGGATGGCATTGAAGGCAATCGGAGTCGATGCTTCAGAAGCCGTCCACGTCGGCGACAGCCTAATCACCGACGTCGGGGGGGCGCGCGCGGCCGGCATCCGTCCGCTCCACCTCGACCCGTTCCGCCTCTGCCCTCACCGCGAGGACCACGCACACCTCAAGACCCTCCGCGGCTTGTTGGCGGCGCTATGAGGTCGCGGCGCATGCAGGAGATCATCTTCCTGGTCATCGGCGTGACCACGCCGGTCGGGATCCTGGCCGTGAACGGATCGGCCTTCGTGATGCGAAACCTGGCCTCGTTCCGCCTCATCCTCTCGATCTGCGCCCTCGTCAGCGCGCTCTTCCTCAACGGCCTGGCGGCGTACGAGATCCTGCGGCGCAGCCACCTCCACCTTCCAGACCTGATGGCCGAGTACAGGAACTGGATCTATGCGCTGGCGGGCCTGATCGTGGTCCTGAGCGCAACGGTGGGCGCCTACTTCACGTACCTCGGCATGCGCGACCCCAGCAGGTTGCCGGACCGGATCGCCGTCTTCACAGCGCTCGGCCTGCTGCTGGTGCCCTTCGCGATAACGTATGTCGCTCGCCGTATCGAGGAGCGCCGCAACCCTGCCGCCAAACCGGCCACTCAGGCTCGCGCACGCCGCTAGCCTCCCAGATTTGCGACCCGCTCCAGCGCAGCGCCCATCTCCTCCGCAAGCCGGCCCATGACCTCGGTCGCCGACAGTCCGTGGGTCATCGTCTGGTATGCCTGGCCAGCCCAGAGGTTGACGAGTTCCCCATCGCCGCGCGCTCGAGCGGCCGCTCGCAGCGGAGCAGTCAGGTTGTGGATTTGAGGGTAGGCGGACGGCGCTGACGTCGAGTTACGCGCCATGAAACCGTTGTAGATACCGCGGGCACGGCGCCCGGTGAAGGCTCTCGTGATCGCTGTCCGGCCGCCTTCGCGGAGCCGCGCTCGATGTACCTGTGACGTCCCGGCCTCGACCGTGTCCAGGAACGCAGTGCCGAGCTGGGCAGCCTGGGCTCCGGCGACCAGCACCGCAGCGACCGCGTGGCCGTCGGCGATCCCGCCCGACGCGACGAGGGGAATCGCGACTCTCCCGGCGATGATCCGAAGCAGCGCAAGGAGGCCGACCTCACCCTCCCCATCGCGGTCGGCGAACGAGCCCCGGTGCCCACCCGCCTCGAAGCCCTGGACGATCAGCGCTGCGGCACCGGCCGCTTCGGCGGCATCCGCCTCGGCGGGCTCCGTGACGGTGACCCACGTCTCGATCCCCGCCTCTCGCATCTCACCCAGGAGCTCGGCCGTCGGAAGACCGAATGTGAAGGAGACGACAGGGGGTCTCTCGCGGAGCACAAGCTGAACTTTCTCGCTGAACCAGTCATCGTCCCATTCGGGGCTGCCCGCCACGAGACCGGCATCGGACGCCTCCCTGGCCACACGCGAGGCATAGGTCGCGATTGCATCGCCATCGACGCGGGCGGGGTCGGGGACGAAGAGATTCAGGCCAAATGACCTCGACGTGAGATCCCGCAGCGCGGCCAGGTCCTCCTCGACCGCGGCGACGGTCTTGTAGCCAGCGGCAAGAAAGCCCAGACCACCCGCCTCGGAGACGGCAGCGGCAAGCAGAGGCGTTGATGGACCGCCGCCCAAAGGCGCCTGCACGATCGGAATTCGCATCCGATCGAGGGCGGAGGCCAGGCTCACCCGCTCAACCTGGTATGGGCCCCACACTCGCGATCCGACCGCTGGTCGGGCGGGCCCCCACCGGCGGCTTGGGTAGCGACTCGAAGGACCTCACGCCATGCCAGTCTAAGTCCGGCTCGTGAGCACATAAACAAAAGAGGGAGGGCCGAAGCCCTCCCTCCCTGCCTGCTCGTCAAGGCGACGCGCAGTGGCGCTGACTACATCATGTCCGGGGACATCTGCGGACCACCGCCGCCGCCCCTCGGCTCGGGGATCTCGGTCACGACCGCTTCGGTCGTCAGCACCATGGCTGCGATCGACGCCGCGTTCTGGAGGGCTGAGCGAGTGACCTTGGCAGGGTCGACGATGCCGGCCTTGAACATGTCCACGAACTTGTCGTTGAGGGCGTCGTAGCCGAGACCCTTCGACTTGCGGACTTCCTCGATCACGACCGAGCCTTCCTTGCCGGCGTTGTGGCTGATCTGGCGCAGCGGCTCCTCGAGCGACTTGCGAACGATGCTGACGCCGGTGGCCTGGTCGCCGGTCAACCCGAGGTGTCCGTCGAGGAC
>JAYUBK010000202.1:0-15412 GCA_043740835.1 Chloroflexota bacterium | reverse complement strand
CAAGGATGGCGTGGGCGATCGGCGCCGCCCCGCGATGGCTCGGCAGCAATGAGGCGTGGACGTTGACGATCCCAAGCCGCGGCAGGGCAAGGATCGAGCGCGGGATGATCTGCCCGTAGGCCACCACCACGATCAATTCCGGGGCCAGCTCGCGGAGACGCTCCACGGAGGCCGGGTCGCGAATCCGCTCCGGCTGGCCGACCGGTAGGCGCAACTCCATCGCCACGGCCTTGACCGGCGAGGGAGTGAGCTTCATGCGGTTGCCCGGTCGGTCGGGCTGGGTGACGACCAGCACGACCTCGTGGCCTCTCGCCGTCAGTTCTATCAGCGACGGGACGGCGAACTCGGCCGTCCCGGCGAAGGCGAGCCTCAGGCTCGGGCGGCCGCTGTCTCGACCGGCGCCTCGTCCAGCTCCTCGGCTTCCTCGTCCTCGAGGTCCTCAACGCGCTGAAGTGTCTTGAGATCGGTCAGACGATCGATGAAGAGGACTCCGTCGAGGTGGTCCATCTCGTGCTGGAACGCTCGCGCCGTGAAACCCGAGGACTTGATCCGCACCTCCTTCCCGTGCCGGTTTCGGCCCTTGACGACGACTGTCTCATTACGCTCGACCTCGCCCACCCAACCGGGATAGCTGAGACACCCCTCATAACCGACCTGGCTGCCCTCCGCCTTCACGATCTCGGGGTTGACGAGGCCGTGGATGACGCTCTCCTCGCCTTTCACGACGAAGACCCGGAGGGCGACGCCGATCTGGTTCGCGGCCAACCCGGCGCCGGGCGCGGCAAGCATGGTCTCGGTCAGGTCGTCGATCAGCTTCACTATCGACGGGTCCACTTTCGGCACTTTCTTCGCCTTCTGGCGCAGCACCGGGTGGTCAAAGCCGAGGATCTCGCGGACTGCCATCGCTGGAGAGTTTACCCGCGGTTCGGCGTACCTAAAAGCTCGATTACAGGACCGGGTCCACGTCGTAGGACCAGCCCCGGCCCCGTGGAGCCAGGTGTTGGGCCCGGCCGAGGTCCTCGCCCTTCAGGGTTATCTGCCAGCGGTAGCTGCCGCGCAGCTTGAGGATGAAGGCGGGTGAAGGGCCGAGCATCTTGATGCCCTGGACGCCTTCGCGGAGAAGCCCGGTCGCCAACCACTCGGCGCCATCGCGTGCGTTCCCGGCGGCGACCTCGGGGTCCTCGTCGCTGAAGGTGAGAACAGCAAGCGACGCGAAGGGTGGGAACTTGAAGATCTGTCGCGAGGGCAGATCCTCCTCATAGAACGCCCGGTAGTCGTGCTCGACGGCTCGCTGGAGCGCGTAGTGGTCGGGATTCGATGTCTGCACGATCACCCTTGCGGGCTGCCCGGCACGGCCGGCGCGTCCGGCCACCTGAGTCACGAGCGCGTACGTGTTCTCGGCCGAGCGGTAGTCGGGAAAATGGAGCGGGAGGTCGGCGTCGACGACCCCCACCGCGCTGACCGCGGGCAGATCGAGACCTCGCGCAACGAGCTGAGTGCCGACGAGCAGGTCGGCTCGCCGTTCGGCGAAGGCCTCGAAGATCTCGAGGTAACCCTCGTCGCCCGCGGTGTCCCTGTCGAGGCGAAGGATTCGAGCACCGGGCCAGGTCTTCCTGGCGATTGACTCGAGCCGCTGAGTTCCGATGCCGAAGGCCTTGATCTGGCGGCTTCCGCAATACGGACAGAGTGCCGGCAGCGGGCGCCGCTCGCCGCAGTAGTGGCATGCGAGGCCCCCGAGCTCAGGGTGCTGGACCATTGCAACCGAGCAATTGCCGCACTGCACGGAGCGGCCACAGTCGCGGCACAGAACGAATGTCGCCATCCCCCGGCGGTTGAGGAAGAGGATGGCCTGGTGGCCGGAGTCGAGGGCGTTTCCCACGACGTCGACAAGCCGCCGGCTCAGCGGCAGCCGGTTCCCCGACTGGGCCTCCGCGCGCATGTCGACAAGCTCGATGTCGGGCTCCGAGCCGAGGATCCTTTTGGGCAGCGTCGCCAGCGTGAGTCCGCCACCCAGGGCCTCGCTGTACGTCGCGACGGTTGGCGTCGCCGAGCCGAAAACCAGCCGAGCACCGGTTTGTTCGGCGAGCCGGCGGGCGACCCAGCCGGCGTCGTAGCGAGGTGTGCGGTCCTGCTTGTAGGCGGAGGAGCCCTCCTCGTCGACGACCACCAGACCAAGCCGCGGCAGAGGCGCGAACACCGCGGAACGGCTGCCGATCACGAGGTCGACGTCGCCCCGCCTGGCCCGCCAGTACTGTTGCGCGCGTTCAAGCTCGGTGAGCCGGCTGTGAAGCACCCCGAGCCGGCCTCCGAAACGGCCGGCGAAGCGCTGCACGAGTTGCGGGGTCAGGGAGATCTCCGGAACCAGGACCAGACTCGTCAGGCCCGCAGAGCGGGTCGCCTCGGCAGCGGCCAGGTAGACCTCCGTCTTGCCACTCCCGGTCACCCCGTGGAGAAGTGTCCTCGGCGAGGAGAGGATCTCATCAAGGGCAGCGCGTTGGTCTGGCGTCAGCCTGGGTTGGCTGAGGTCGCTGCGGGCCTGGGCCGCCTGTCCGAGGAGCGCGGAGTGACGCCGCTGGCGGGTGGATGCCCCCTCCCCACTCGACTTCCCGCCCCTGATCCGCGGCGGGAGCATCGCGCGGATGCATTCGATCAGGGGCGCCCAGTAGTGGTCAGAGACGAGTCGCGCGAGGGCCAGTTGGTGGGGCAGCAGGACCGGGTCGCGGTCGGCGCGTTGGATCAGCTTGGTGTCCATCCCCGGGTCGTCCGTGTTGAGACCGAGGACGTAGCCCCACACCAGACGAGGCCCGAACGGCACCAGCACGCGATGGCCGGGGACCACATCCATCCCGGCCGGGACCGTATACGTATAAGGACCGCGATCAAGGACCCGGGCGGCCTCGACGGCCACCTCCGCGTAGAGAGTCAGGGTCCCGTCGTTAAAAGTGCCGAGCCCGACGTCACCGGCTGCGCACCCTCGGGCACGATGATCGGTTTAGCGGAGCCCCCCGACAGCACGGTCACGGCGTCAATCTGGCGCTTGCTCTTGTCGTCCGGGTTGATTGCGACAAGGTGCGTCTCGATCCGGAGCAGCTTGCCATTGGAGCCGAGGTAGAAGTCGATGTGTCCGCTGGCCGTCTTCAGAAAGGCGGCGGCCGTGCCCCCAAAGCTGTTGGCAAGCATCTGCAGCAGCTGGTCGGGCGCCGGCGTGATCGTGTACTTGCGAGCAAAGCCCTGGTCGATGTGCGAGAGGCTTCCGCTGGTCTCCCTGGTCGCCAGTAAGGCCGTCTCGCGAAGCAGCGGCAGGCGGACCGGCACGAATAGGAAGTTGCCCGCCTCGACCACTTCTGTACGCCAGGGGGCGACGCTGCCGTGCTGGTGTGCGTAGACGTCGGAGTCGGTCAGAACGATGTCAAAGGAAGGGTTCGCCTTGCCCGCAGCCGCAGTGAAGGTGACACGCAGCGCGGCCGCCCCATCCCGCGTGGCCCCGACGCCGTGGAACTTGATCTGGTCGGCGCGGCCTTTGGGGATGCCACCCCCACTGTCAAGGATCGTGCTCTGGACGTCGATGTGCGACCCGGCGGAACTCGCGGCATCGATCGCCGCGGCCACTGCCTCCCGATCCTGTTGAGGCGTGCCTCCACCGCACCCCGCGAGCAGAGGCACTGTCACCAGAACGGCAAGAAAACGCGCTTGCGCGGAGGCGATCCTCGTCATTGCAGGCGCGGAATGATGTTGTCGAGGATCCGGTCCGCCATCCGGCGCTTGCTGGACCGCTCGAGGACGACCCGCTCGCCTGCCCGGAAGATGATCACACCGGAATTGTCGTCGCTTCCGAAGCCCACGCCGGGCTCGGTGATGTTGTTGCCGACAATTGCGTCCAAACCCTTGCTTTGGAGCTTTCCTGCGGCGCGGGCCTCGAAGTCGTCACCTTCGGCTGCGAAGCCAAGCATGTATACGCCCTTCGCCGCGGGGTCGGCTCTCAGTGCGGCAAGGATGTCGACGTTTTTTTCCAGCTCGAGCGAAAACCCCTCGAGGTTCTCGCGGTGGATCTTCTCGGCGACCCGGGCGGAGGGCCTGAAATCGGCCACGGCGGCGACCATTGCGAGGAGATCCGCGCCTGGGATCTCGGCCCGCAGAGCCCCCAGCATGCTGTCGGCGGTCTCGACTCGGCACACGCGGATTTCCGGATGAACCGGCGGTGGCGCGGTGGTGATCAGGACGACGCTGGCCCCCCTGTCAGCCGCCGCCTCGGCCACGGCATGCCCCATCTTCCCGCTCGAAAAGTTGGAGATGAAACGGACGGGGTCGATCGGCTCGCGGGTTCCACCCGCGCTGACAAGGACCCGCTTTCCCGCCATGTCGTAACGGGCGCGGAGCGCGGCGGCGCAGGCTTCGAAGACAGCGGTCGCCGATGGCAGACGGCCCGAGCCGACGTGGCCGCTGGCAAGACGCCCGTACTCGGGCTCGACGACGAGCAGTCCTCGCTCGCGAAGGGTCGCGACGTTCGCCGCCACCGCAGGCTTGTCCCACATGGCGTCGTTCATCGCGGGCGCGATCACGACGGGGCACCGGGAGGCGAGGACGGTGGCCGTGCAGAGATCGTCGGAGTGGCCGCCCGCGATCTTGGCCAGGACATTCGCCGTCGCCGGGGCGAAGAGCAGGACCTGCGCCCATTCGCCGAGCGCGACATGCGGTTCGGGCGCTCCGGACTGGCTCCAGACGTCTGTCTGCACCGGGTGGCCGGTGAGCCCGTGAAACGTGGCCGTCCCCACGAACCGCGTGGCGGCAGAAGTCATTGCCACGCGGACATCGCAACCGGCTCCGATTAGCTGAGATGCGAGGTCGGCCGCCTTGTAGGCCGAGATGCCTCCGGAAACCAGCATCGCGACTCTCTTGCCGCGCAGCTCGACCGGGACCGGCGCGGCGTCGATCGGGCTCACCGGCTCTCCGTCCCGGCCTTGCGCAGGGCGCGCTCACGGTTGACAACTTCGAGAATCTCGCCTGCCACCCGGTCGACGTCGTCGTTGATGACGATGTGGTCGTAGAACTCGGCATTGGACATCTCCCACTCGGCGAGCCGCTGGCGCTGCTCCATGACATCCCCCGACTCCGCACCACGCTGGTGACGGCGGATCATGAGGTCCTCCATGGAGGGAGGTGTAATAAAGATGAAGACACCGTCCGGACGTTTTTCCCGGACCTGGTTAGCGCCACGCACCTCAATCTTGAGGATGACGTCATGCCCGGCCTCCTGCAGCTTTTCGACCCGGGTTTTTGAGGTCCCGTAAAAATGGCCGTTCACAAGAGCGTTTTCGAGTAGCTCCCCGCGACCGATCAACTCCTGGAAGCGCGGGATGCTGACGAACGTGTAATGCACGTCGTCGAGCTCGTATTCACGACGTTGGCGCGTCGTGAAGGAGACCGAGGAGCGGAGATTGGGGTCGAGTTGCTTCAGCCGCTCGATCACCGTGTCCTTGCCGACGCCGCCGGGCCCCGAGATGACGAGAAGGAGGACACCGGGGTGCTGCACCCTCATTCAGCGCGTTGCGCCCTCGGGGCGAATCGCCTCGAGGAATTTGGTGAAGTCGTCGGGCAGGGGCGCTTCGAAGCTCATCTCGCGGCCGTCGGCCGGGTGCCGGAGGCGGAGTCGCCAGGCGTGGAGCATGGGGCGCTCCGGCACGCCTCCTCCGCCGTAGTCGCGGTCGCCGGCGATGGGATGGCCGAAGGCCGTCAGGTGGACCCGGATCTGATGGGTGCGGCCGGTGTCGAGGTCGCAGCGGAGAAGCGTATGGCCCTTGAGAGGTTCGAGGACCAGGTAGTGCGTGCGGGCGCTCCGGCCGCCCTCGACGATGGCCATCCGGCGCCTGTCGGTGGGATGTCGGGCGATGTCGCCTTCCAACGTTCCCGAGGAACCCCTGACGATGCCCCGCACGATCGCCTGATACGTGCGGGAGAGGCTGCGATCGGCCAGCTGTGCGCTCAAGAGGCGATGCGCGCGGTCGTTGCGCGCAGCCACCAGGAGTCCCGAGGTGCCCTTATCGAGGCGGTGGACGATGCCCGGCCGGGCCGTCCCCCCCGCGGTCGACCAACTGCCACCGCGCCCGAGCAGCGCATGCACCATGGTCCCCGAGCGATGGCCGGCCGCGGGGTGGACCACCATTCCGGGCGCCTTGTCAATGACAACCAGGTCGTCGTCCTCGTAGAGCACGCTGAGGGGGATCGCCTCCGGGGACGGCTCGAGGTTCTCCGGGACGGGTAGCGCGAACTCTACAACGTCGTCCCGCCGCACTTGCGCCGAGGGTCCGGCGGGCTTCCCGTTGAGGAGCACCCGCCCCTCGCGCGCAAGCCGGGCGGCCGCCGAGCGGCTCAGCTCGGGCTCCGCTTCGGCAAGGAAGCGGTCGAGCCTGTCGGGCCTCTCCGGGCCGGTCAGGCGTCTGGCTGGCGGCGTAGTCCGTACCCCAGAGCGAGAAGGACGATGGCGACGGAGATCGAGGCGTCGGCGAGGTTGAAAGTCGGGAACCAGTGCAAGGCAAGGAAGTCGGTGACCGAGCCGTGGAGCAGCCTGTCAAAACCGTTGCCGAGGGTGCCGCCGAGGACCATGCCCAACAGCAGGCTCACGGGCACCGTCTGCGGCGGCGGCTTCAATGCGTAGTAGACGATGCCACAGGACACGACTATCGAGATCGCCAGGAAAGCCGGCGAGCCGAGGCCGCCACAGATGCTGAAGGCCGCGCAGCTGTTCTGGAGATGCTGGATGAAGAGGAAATGGTCGATCGCGGGCCGCTCCGCTCCTTCGGGCAGCGCCGCGACGATGGCGTTCTTGCTCAGTCGGTCGGCGGTGAACGTCACCAGCGCAGCGACCAGGAAAACGATTCTTCCGGCGCTCAACCCTCGTGCTTCCGCAGCCAGACCCACAGGCGCGTCCCCTCGATCTTGGCCTCCTGGCCTTCGAGGCCTTCGGGCCGGCGCCTGACGAGGTCCACGGACAGCGTCTCGGCCTTGAGGTGGTCGGCAAACGTCTCGATCGCCTCCGCCACCTCGTCACCGGAATCCCAGAACGTTTCGATCCGATCCTCGATCTGGAAGCCGGACTTTTTGCGGGCGTCCTGGATGACCCGGACCACGTCGCGGGCGAGGCCCTCCAGCCGCAACTCACGGGTCACGTTCGTGTCGAGAACGAGTTCCTCTCCACCGAAACCGAGCGACTTCACGTTGAGTTCGTCGCGGACGATCGAGCCAATCTCGTCGGGGAGCAGTTCACCGGGAAGGGTGACCTTCGCCAACGGGTGGCGCACTTTCAGGCCCGCCTTCTCACGGGCTGCGAGTCCTTCGACGACAGCGCGCCGGGCGAGTGCCATCTGCGCCTCGAGGCGGGAGTCGACAGCGCCCTCCTCCGGCGTCGGGAAGTCGGCCAGGTGCACCGACTCGTCACCGGACAGATTCCGGAAGATCGCGTCGGCGAGGAACGGCGTGAACGGCGCCAAGAGACGGGTGAGCGTGGTCAGCGTCTCGTGCAGGGTCTGGTACGCGGACAGTTTGTCGGCGTCGGAGTCCGACTTCCAGAAGCGGCGCCGCGACCGTCGCACGTACCAGTTGGAGAGGTCTGCGACGAACGCCTCGACTGGCCGAGCCGCCGAGTTGACGTCGTAAGCGTCCATGGCGTCCGCCATCTCCCCCACCAGGCCGTTGAGCCGGGACAGCAGCCAGCGGTCCAACACCGGCCGCTCGCCGAGCGGGATGCGCGGGCGCGAATTCGGCTGGAATCCGTCGATGCGGGCGTAGGTGACGAAGAACGAGTAGACGTTCCAGAGCGGCAGCAGGAACTGCCTGACCACTTCCTGGAGCGTCGCCGGTCCGACCCGATAGCTTTCGCCCACCGGCGAGGTGAAGAAGAGCCAGCGCAGCGCGTCCGAGCCGTACTTGTCGAACACTTCGTTGGGATCGAGCACGTTGCCCCGCGACTTGCTCGCCTTCTGGCCCTTCTCGTCGAGGATGATCCCGAGGCAGATCACGTTCCGATAGGAGTTCTGCTCAAAGAGCAGCGTGGAGACGCCAAGGAGCGAGTAGAACCACCCCCGCGTCTGGTCCATCCCCTCGGAGATGAAGTCGGCCGGGAACGTCGTCCTGAACTCCTCGGCGCCTTTCAGCGGGTACCCGCGCTGGGCGAACGGCATGCAGCCGGTGTCGAACCAGCAGTCGAGCACCTCGGGCACCCGGCGCATCTCGTCCCCGCATTCGCAGGGGAGGGTCACCGCGTCGATGAACGGCCGGTGCAGGTCGACGTCCGGCGCCAGGCCGAGCTCGGCGGCGTTCTCGATGCAGCGGTCCTTCCCGCACGATTGGCAGATCCAGAATGGCAACGGCGTGCCCCAATAGCGGGACCGAGAGATGGCCCAGTCGACGTTATTGCTCAGCCAGTCCCCCATACGACCGGTCTTGATATGCGCCGGGGTCCAGTTCGTGGCCTCGTTGTTGGCGACGAGTTCGTCCCGCTGCTGCGTCGTCCTCACATACCACGAGTCGAGCGCGTAGTAGATCAGAGTCGTCTGGCAACGCCAGCAGAAGGGGTAGGTGTGGTGGATTGTTTCGGCCCTGTAAAGGAGCCCGCGCTCGCGCAGGTCGTCGCTTATGAGCGGGTCGGCGTCCTTCACGAAGATGCCTGCGAACTTCTCGACTTCGGGCAGGAAACGTCCTCGGAGGTCAACGGTGTGGCGAACCGGGATGCCCTTCTCCTGGCAGAGTCGGAGGTCGTCGGCACCGTACGCCGCAGCCGTGTGAACGATTCCGGTGCCGTCGTCAACGGAGACGAAGTCCGCCGCCACGACGAAGAATGCCCGCGCGGTCGGGAGCAGATACGTGTAGAGCGGCTCGTAATCGAGTTCGACCAGCGCCGTCCCCTTCATGCGCTCCACCACTTCGTAGGGACCGTCGAGGACTGAAACGCGCGCTTCGGCCAGGATCAGAAACTCGTCCTGACCTTCCGGTTTCACCTTGACGTAGTCGATGTCCTCACCCACCGCCAGGCCGACGTTGCCGGGCAGGGTCCAGGGCGTCGTGGTCCAGGCGAGCAATGAAGTCCTGGGGTCGGACTTCAGGCGGAAACGGACGTACACGCTGGGGTCCGCGGTGTTGTCGCGGTAGCCCTGGGCCAACTCGTGGCTGGAGAGCGGCGTCGCGCAGCGCGGGCAGTAGGGCGCGACACGGAAACCCTTGTAGATGAGGCCCTTCTCCCACATCTGTTTGAGGGCCCACCAGACCGACTGGATGTACTCCGAGGAAAGAGTCCAGTAGGCATTGTCGTAGTCGAGCCACAGCCCCATGCGCTCCGAAACGGCACGCCAATCCGCCACGTAGCGGACGACTGACTCGGCGCAGCGCTTGTTGAACTCCTCGATTCCGTAGGCCTCAATCTCCTGCTTGCCAGAGATCCGGAGCTCTTTTTCGACCTCCAGCTCGACCGGGAGCCCGTGCGTATCCCAGCCGGCCTTTCGCTCGACGTAGAAGCCCCGCATCGTCTTGTACCGCCCGAAAAGATCCTTGAACGACCGCGCGAGGATGTGATGCGTGCCCGGCTTGCCATTGGCGGTCGGCGGCCCCTCGTAGAAAACAAAGCGCTCCGCGCCCTCTCGGCGCTTGAGACTCTTCTCGAACGTCGAGTCCAGCTTCCAGAAATCGAAGACCTGGGTCTCCAGTGCCGGAAACTCGACCTTCGGATTGACCGGTTCGAACAACTTCAACTCTCCTGAATAAGAAAAACCCGTCCCAAACACGAACTGGGACGAGCCTCCAAGAAAGCCCGCGGTACCACCCAGCTTCCCAGGGCAGGCACCCTGGACACTTCTGAGGTTTGGCTCGGGAGTGATCTCGACCGCGCCGCGGCACCCGCCCGGCTCTCAGCTATCCGGACTCTCTGTTGGGTTGCGGCACGCCTACCTGTCTCCGTCAGCGCCATACGCGTATGAACTTGTCGACTCGGAGTTTACCATCCGCTCAATCCGGGAACCGGAATGCTCCCCCGGTTGCCAAGGCGGTGGACGCCGCCTGACTGCCCGAGTCGCCTACAGGTTCCGCGAGTAGGAGATGATCCCAAAGAGCACGAACGACACGATCATCGGCGAGAAGTCCATCCCGGCTCCCATCGGCAGCAGGTTGCGAATCGGGCGCAGGATCGGCTCGGTGATCTTGAATGTCAGCTCATAGAGTTGGCCTGACCTGCCACGGCTGGGGTTGCCGATCCAGGAGAAGGCGACTCTGACGAAGATGGCGACGATCAGCGCGTAGCAGAGGAGCTGTATCACCCCGGCGAGTGGTGTCATCTATCTGGAGTATCTATCCGAACAGCACGCGACCCAAACGCAGCATCGTGCTTCCCGCGCCGAGCGCCGCCGGGTAATCGCCGCTCATCCCCATCGAAAGGACGGGCAGCGGGAGGCCGGTGGCATCCTGCGCGTCGAGCCGCAGGCGAGCAAGGAGCTCGAAGGCCGGCGCCGGCGCGCCGACAAGGGGAGCCATGCCCATCAGGCCTTGCAACGGCACAAGCGCGGCGATGGCGCGACAGGTCGCGGCGGCCTCCGCCGGAGTGCAGCCGTGCTTCCCCGCCTCGCCGCTGACGTTGACCTGGAGCAGCACCGACTGCTGGGGGGCTCGCTCGGCGATCATCCCGGCAAGCCGCACGGAGTCGACCGACTGGATCAGCTCGAATCTCCCCGCCGCGAGCCTCACCTTGTTGCTCTGGAGATGGCCGATGAGGTGCCAGCGCGCGACCGGTAACTGAGCGATCCGCTCCAGGCCTTCGGCGACGCGGTTCTCCGCCAGCATCTCCAGCCCGGCTGCCAGAGCGGCCTCGCAGTCGGCAAGAGGCCGTGTTTTGGTGACGGCGACGATGCTGATCTCGGCTGGGTCCCGGCCCGACTCCGCGATCGTGGCCCGCACGGCGGCGAGTCGCTCAGCGAAGCGCGACGAGGGCCGCGAAGCGAGTTCCATCCGGTTGCCTCCGATGTGAAAATAAGTCGGCCGACTCGAGCGTGCAGGAGCCATCGACCTCGATGTGATCGGCTCCCACGCCGGCGGCGAGGAACTGAAGGCGGTTGGCCTCGGCGAGGTCGAGAAGCATCCGGTCGCCCACACCTCGGGTGAGGACTGCCTGCGGAAAGTGGTCGATGAACTCGGGCCCCACCTCGTAGCACGCGCCGCAGATGCCCGGACCGATGCCGACCAGGAGTGCCGCGGGATCGGTGTCGAAGTTCTCCACGAGAACTGAGACCAGCCTCACGGCGATGCTGGAGGCCGTGCCCCGCCAGCCGGCATGGACAAGCCCGACCGCATGGTGATGCGGGTCGTAGGCGACCAGCGGGTAACAATCGGCGTAGGTCGCAAAGAGAGCGATGCCCGCCCTGTCGGTGACAAGCCCGTCGACATCGGCAAAAAGGGCGCGGGGCGCATCCACCCGCGCCACCTCTGCGCCGTGAACGGCCCCGACGACGGTGATCGATGGCGGGTCGACTCCCAAATCGGCGGCGAACCGGCGGCGGGACTCGTGCACGGCCGCAGGGTCCGGCGCGCGGGTGAGTCCCATCGAGCCCATCGCCACCGTCGAGAAGCCGTGCCGCAGTCGGACCTGCGCGGCGAGGGAGCGCAGAGCGGTCGGACCCGGCACAGGTCCAACCATAGCCTGAGGCTTAGAAGGCTCCTCGCACCCGATGCAACCAATGGATGCCGGCGCCTGCCCGCGACCCGCGGTACCACACCTTGCCTTCGACCATCCGCACGCTCACGATCGCATCCCCAGCACCTCGCAGGGCGTGGTCACGATAGCCAATCCCGAGCATCGGACCTTCTGGCAGGACTCGCGGGCCGAAAGCGCCCTGGAGGTCCAGAGTCGCAGGCCTCGACGCCAACCCCGACCCGCGCCTCTCGCCGCGCATCGCGGCTCCGCTGGCGAGCATCGACTGGCCGGCGGTGACACCCGCCAGCAAAGGGCGCAGAAGCGGTCCATTGCCGGCGAGGGTGAAGGAGGTCGCGAACAGGACCGTCGCGAGTGGGACGGAGGCCATCCTCAACCAGCCCACGCCGGTCAGGCGCAGCAGAAACGGCGCGACCGCCGCGAGGGCGCCGACGAGGAGTCCCGACAGGATCAGGGGGCTCAAGGGCTTCGCGCAAAAACTAACTCAAACCAGGGCGCCCGGCGTTTACAGATTCCTCAGGTTTGGACGCCCGCCACGCCGGGGCGACGAGGAGTTCTAGGACTGGCGGATGGGAGCCGGAGTCCGCTTGGCGGGCCGGTTGGACAGCACCGCCTCGATCTCTTTTTTGACCTGCTGAAGGTCCATGAACTCGCGGTAGACCGAAGCGAAGCGTATATAGGCAACCTCGTCGAGGACTCGCAGCCGGTCCATCACGAGCTCGCCGATCTCCCCGCTGGGGATCTCCGCACGGCCGCTGTTGCGCAGTTCGGCCTCGATGTCGTCGACGATCGCACGCAGGCGCTCGGGCGAGATGTCCCGCTTTTCGGTCGCCTTCTTCAAACCTCCGAAAAGCTTCTGAGGATCGAAGTCCTCACGCCGGCCGTCCTTCTTCGTTACGTAGAAGGGCACGGCTTCAATGCGCTCGTAGGTCGTGAAACGCTTTCCGCAGGCCAGGCACTCGCGGCGCCGCCGGATCGCCTCGCCGATCTCGGAATCGCGCGAGTCGACCACCTTGAGGTCGTTGTGTCCGCAGTAGGGGCATCTCATGGGGTATTGACGGGCACAAGATGTTGGGCCCGCGGCGCCATTGAGTCACACCCATTGGTGTCCTGTCAAGCACTGTGGTCCGCTGCCGGGGAGAGCGCGGCGCCCTCCCCGGTGTGGCGGACCGTCGGAACTAGCTCCTGTTGCGGAGGAAGGCTGGAATGTTCAGGTCGTCGACCTCCTCCGATCCGAACTCGGGCTTGGCCGGCTCCGGGCGGATGGGGGTGTACTCACTGACACGCGTCGGAGTCGACTGGGCAAATGAGCTCTTGGATCCGCCGAAGCCGGTCGCGATCACGGTGATCTTCACCTCGCCCTGCATCTTCTCGTCGGTGACGACGCCGAAGATTATGTTTGCGCTGGGGTCGGCCGAAGCCTTGACGATCTGGGCCGCCTTTTGGATCTCATGGAGCGTGAGGTCCTTGCCGCCCGTGATGTTGAACAGGATCCCGCGAGCGCCGTCGATCGACGTCTCCAGGAGCGGGCTCGAAACCGCCTGCTTGGCGGCGTCCTCGGCGCGATTGTCGCCGGAGCCGAAGCCGATGCCCATGAGGGCCTCCCCGGCATCCGACATGACGGCCTTGACGTCGGCGAAGTCGAGGTTGATGACCCCAGGGTTGACGATCAAGTCGGCAATGCCCTGCACGCCCTGTCGGAGGACGTCGTCGGCGATTCGGAACGCGTCCTCGAGGGTCGTCTTGTGGTCGACGACCTGCGTCAGCCTGTCGTTGGGGATGATGATCAGGGCGTCCACCTTGTCGCGAAGGTTCTTGATCCCCTCCTCGGCGTTCTCGTTGCGAACCTTGCCCTCCCAGCTGAAGGGCCGGGTCACGACACCGATCGTGAGGGCGCCACTTTGCTTGGCCAGCTCGGCGATGACGGGCGATGAGCCGGTGCCGGTGCCGCCGCCCATTCCCGCCGTGATGAAGACCATGTCGGTCTCCTTGACGAGCTCGGTGAGCTCGGCGCGGCTCTCATCGGCCGCGTCCCGGCCCTTGGTCCAGTCGCCGCCGGAGCCGAGGCCGCGGGTCAGCTTGCGTCCGATGTTGACGCGCGTGTCCGCCTTGCAGTTTCCGAGGGCCTGAAGGTCCGTGTTGACGGCGATGAACTGGACTCCCTTCAAGTTGGCGGAGATCATCCTGTTGACTGCGTTGCCGCCACCGCCGCCGGCTCCGACGACCTTGATTCGCGCCCTGCCGTCCTGCATCTGGTCCCGATCGTTCATCGCGTCCTCCAATTTCGTGTTCGGTGTTGCCTTGTCGTGTCCTTGCTTCCTTTTCGGTTCATCACCGTTCGCCAACTCCTGTGAATCGAACCCCGTGCCAAACGAAAGTTGCCCGTCGGCGGGCTGATCAGAAAAAATCTCGCAGCCACCTCATCGTCTTCTGGTACGCCGTGCCGATCCCGGCGGTGGCCAGACGGCCGTTGGCCTGCGGCTGCAGCTTCGAGCCCCAGCGGACGAGCCCGACCGCGGTCGCGAAAGACGGCCCGCTCACGCGGTCGGAAAGTCCGCCGATGCCCGCCGGGAGTCCGAGCCGGACCGAGGAATCGAAGACCCCCTGGGCCGCGTCGATCGTACCCAGGAGCCGGGCCCCGCCGCCCGTGACGACGACGCCCGCCGGCAGGAGACCGTCGAAGCCGCTCTTCCTCACCTCCTCCTTGGCCAGCTGAAAGATCTCGCGAACCCGGGGGCCGATGATCTCGGCCAGGTATCTCCTCGGCACCGCCTGAGCCCTGTCGCCCCCGACCTCTCGGACCTCGATCCGCTCCTCGCCGGGGATCACCCCCGGAAGCGTGTGTCCGTAGTTGAGCTTCAGGTTCTCGGCCTCGGCGAGCGTGGTCCGGAGACCGATCGCGATATCGCTGGTGACGTGGTTGCCGCCCACCGGAAGGACGGCGAGGTGGTGGCCACTGCCTTCGCTGAAGATGACGACGTCGGTCGTGCCGGCGCCGATGTCGATGAGGCAGACGCCCAACTCCATCTCGTTCGGCGAGAGCACCGCGAGGCCGGCGGCCAGGCCCTGGCTGACTACGTCCTCGACATCGAAACCGGCCTGGTGAACGCACTTTATGACGTTCTGGATCGAGGTCTGGGCGCCCGTGACGATGTGCGTCTCGACCTCGAGCCGGGTGCCGGTCATGCCGGTCGCGTCCTTGACACCATCCTGGCCATCGACGGTGAAGGTGCGCGGGATCACGTGGACGACCTCGCGGTCGCTGGGCACGCTGATGGCCCGAGAGGCTTCGACCACCCGCGTGATGTCGTCCCCTCCAATCTCGCGGTCTGGCCGCGAAACAGCGATCACCCCTTTGCTGTTCTGAGAGCTGAGGTGGGGCCCGGCAAGCGACACGACAGCGGTGTCGAAGCGAACCCCGGCCATCCTTTCGGCGGCCTGAGCAGCCTCCTGGATGGCGTGGACTGTTTTCTCGATGTTGACTACGACACCTTTCCGAAGCCCTTCGGAAGGCGTCTCGCCGACGCCGATGACACTGATGTTTCCGAAGTCATCGACTTCTCCCACGACAACGGCAACCTTGCTGGTGCCCAGGTCAAAGCCGACGACACGTTTCCGCCTTACCAATAGCTGTGCTGAGACGCCTCCTGTGACGGGAGATGTACCTTGGCGGGTCGCGGGCAGTATACCGGGCCGGGCGCCCTCCGGACGCCCCGAGGAAACCAGGAG
>JAYUBK010000201.1:0-15442 GCA_043740835.1 Chloroflexota bacterium | reverse complement strand
GGGCGACGAGCAGGGTTACATCGAGCTCCAGCGCAAGGAGTGGGCCGAGGGTACGGACTTCCCGACCAGAAGCCATCATCTCTTCACCGGCGTGCCCTATCACCAGCACACCGGCGAGGTCTTCGGCGCCGCACGTTTGGGCGGCCATGTTGACGAGCACCTCGAAAAGGAAGCAGTCGTCTAAGCGTCGGTTTGACTACGAAGGGGCGGCCAACTGGCCGCCCCTTCCTTGTCTCCCCGCAGAGGCCTTTACCGCGAGTTAGACCGTGAAGACAGCCAGGCCCTCAGCCTTTCCCCGGAGATGGAGACGGCCCTTGTCGATGAGCCCGGTCCGAGATTGGAGGCGGGAAGCCGTCGCCTCCGTCAGAAGAAGGTCGGTTCCGAGGGTCTTGTTGGCTTCTTCGAGGCGTGACGTGGTGTTGACCGTATCGCCGATGACCGTGTACTCGACTCGCCTTGTCGAGCCGATCGAACCGGCGAGAACGGGTCCGCTGTGAATCGCGGTCCCGATGCGAAGGCCCCCGACTGACGCCAGGCTGCCATCGGCGTTGAGTTCCTTCAGGCGATCGCGCATGGCAACCGCGGCGCTCAAGGCTCGAGCGGCGTCGTCCGGCCGCTCGGAAGGCAGCCCGAACACCGCCCACAGGGCATCGCCGACGAAGGAGATCAGGGTGCCCTCGTGTTCGAAGATGATCTCCACCATCGCCTCGAAGAAGAGGTTCAGGAGATCGACCACCTCGCTCGGCTCGAGGTTTTCGCTGAGGCTCGTGAAGCCGCGGATATCGGTCGTGAGGACTGTGACCTCGTGGCGCTCGCCGCCCCGCTCCAGATCTCGACCCTCGCTGATGAGGTGGAGCGCCTCCTTCTCTGGGAAGTAGCGCTCGAAGGCGACGAGCAGGGACTGCCGGCGCTGCTGCTCCCGCATGGCCTGGTCGCGCTCGCTGACCGCCCTTCGCACAAGGTCGCGCGCACGGTTGGCTGTGACCGCCGAGAGAAGGCCCGCGACGAGGATCACCACCGCGACCGTGGCGACCCGGACGGGCGCCACGTAGGGACCGGTGAAGTCAAGCGTTGGTGTGGCGGTCAGCAGGTTCGGGGTCACGATCGCCACCGGGACGGCGAGCGCCACGTAGCAGGCGGTCGAGACGACGCCGGCAAAGATCGCCATCCGCGGGGCCTGGCGGAGCCCGGCGAGTGCGATGACGAGGAAGTACACGAGCGTAAAAGGCGATTTGGTCGCCTGTGCGTACACCTCCGGCCGGCCGAGCACGTAAGCGGAGCCCAACGTGACGATGGTCAGGATGAGAACGTCGTGGGCGATGGACAGATAGCTCAGGTAGGGCCGGTAACCCCGGCGCAGGAGTGCGGCCATGGCGATCCCGAACGCCCCTGCGATCGTAATCGCGACGATGCTGACGGCGACGACCGGCAGCTCCTCGATACCGGTTGCCAGCAGCACCAGCTGCAGGACCAGGAGGACAGCGAGTGCGTAGAGGCGAACCCGTCCAGCTAGCCTCTCGGCCTGTTCCTCCTCGTCGAGCAGATAGGGCTCGATAGAGGAGGTGTCAACCACAGGCGAATCTTATTCAGGAACCGGCGCGGCTTCCCTCGACCTTCGGAATCACTTCGTCGGCGAAGCGACTCCACACGCCCGGCTCGGCGCCGTTGGGCAGGTAAACGATGAAGTACTGAACTCCCGCCTCGACTCTCTCTCGGAGCGTGCCGGCGATGGCCTCGGCGTCGCCGGCAAGGTGCTGGGAGCGCACGTGTTCAGGGGTCGCGCCGGTGCGGCGGGCGGTGTCGGCGACCACCCTCTCGATCTCGGCGGTATCACCGAGGATCAACGGCACGTTGCTGCTGCGCGTTATTGAGTCATAGTCGCGTCCGACGGATTCGCAGTGGCCGCGGAGGATGGAGAATTTGTCGCGGAGGGTCTGCGGAGGTCCGCCCACGTTGCAGGCGTCGCCATGCTGGGCGACGAGCTTCAGGGTGACCTGTTCGCCACTGCCTCCGATCCAGAGCGGGAGGCGCGCCTGGATCGGCTTGGGCTCGCAGATGGGGCCGTCGATCCGGTAGTGCCTGCCCTCGAAGACGGGCCGGTCCTCGGTCCACATCATCCGCATGATCTTCAGCGCCTCGCGGAGCATGCGCAGCCGGTCGGGCGTCTCCGGGAAGTCATAGCCGTAGGCCTTGTATTCGTGCTCGTACCAGCCGGCGCCCATGCCGACGATGAGCCGGCCGCGGCTCATGACATCGATTCCCGCGGCCATCTTGGCGAGCAGGGCCGGCGGCCGGTAGCTGTTACAGGTGACGATCTGGCCGAGACGGATGGTTTTCGTGTCCCGCGCCAGGGCGGCCATGCTCGTCCAACATTCGAAAACGGCCTCCAGCTCAGGTGTAGGGACCGTGTGCAGGTGGTCGTACAGCCAGGCCGACTCGAATCCGGCTGCCTCCGCCTCCAGCGCCGCTCGTGACATGGCTTCGTACTTGGCTACGGGATCCGGGATGTCCACCAGGTCCATCCGCCAGCCCTGCGGGATCAGTGCTCCGAATTTGATCGTCATTACAGAGATGGTAGGCCGCCCGGAATCGGTGCTTTCAGATACCGTTCGGCTCAGATGCGGACCGAAGAGATCACGTTCATCGCGGGCGCCGCTACTCGGCCGGCCTTCCTCGCGCTACCCGAGTCCCGAACACCAGCGCCCGGCATCGTCGTCATCCACGAGGCCTTCGGACTCAACGAGAACATCCGCGAGGTGAGCCGGCGTTTCGCCGAGATCGGCTACGCGGCGCTCGCAGTAGACCTCTTCGCGGGTCGAAACCGCGCGGTCTGCATGTTTCGTCTCATGGCCGGGGTTGTGGGGGGCTCACTCGAACGCTACGGGATGGTCGAGTTGCGGGCGGCGCTGGACCATCTGGCCAATAGATCCGAGGTGGATCCGCATCGGCTGGGTTCGATCGGCTTTTGCATGGGAGGCAGTTTTGCGATTGCGTGGGCCTGCACCGATCCGCGACTGAAGGTCATCGCGCCGTTTTATGGAGCCAACCCGCGCCCCGTCGAAGCAGTGACCAGGCTTTGCCCCGTCGTGGGTTCCTACCCCGGGAAGGACTTCACCACGGGACACGGTCGCAAGCTCGATACCATCCTCGCCGCGCATGGCGTCCGCCACGACATCAAGGTGTACGAGGGAGCGAAGCACTCCTTTTTCAACGATCGCGGCGGCAACCATGACGCAGCGGCGGCCGCCGACGCCTGGGCCAGGGTCACGGCGTTTTTCGCCGAACAGCTGACTGTCGGCGGTGCTCCCGTCTGAACAAAAATGGGCGAGAGGGAACCAAAAGCTCAGCGCCGGACGTATAACTGGCGCCGAAGTGACTGACCCCATCGGTGCCGACCTCCTGCGCCAGGCGCGCGCTGGCGACAGGCAGGCCTTTGACGCAGTGATGGGGCCCCATCTCGAACCGGCGTTCCGGTTCGCCTTCGGACTCTTGCACGATAGGGAGGCAGCCGAAGATGCAGTCCAGGAGGCAACGTTGAAAGCCTGGCGGAAGCTCGCCAACCTGCGGTCGGGAAGCGATCCCCGACCCTGGTTCTTCGGAATCGTCGCGAACCAGTGTCGGAGCACCGTCCGCGGGCGCTGGTGGTCCGTCCTCCGGCTCACTGCGCCACCGCGATCGGTCGGGTCCTCGCCTGAAAACGTGGCGGTCGGCGCCGTGGACCTGAGACGGGCGCTCGCCCAGTTACGGCCGGAGCAGCGGGAGGCCCTGGTCCTGAGGCATTACCTCGACCTCTCGGTTGAGGAGGTGGCCCGGATCACGCGGGTCCCCGTCGGGACTGTCAAGTCGCGTGTCAGCCGCGCAATCGAACACATCCGCCCGCACCTTGATGGCACTCAATCGGTTCTGGAGGCTAAGGGATGAACGACCAGCACGACCACGACGATATAGGCAGGCGGATGCGCGACGCTCTGGGCGATGGCTCGCCGGAACCAGGCCTGCGCTCCCGTCTGATCGCCTCCCTGCCCGACGATCCCCGCTCCAATCGCTTCGCGGAATGGGCGATGGGAGGAACCGCGCTGGTCCTGACCCTCGCCCTGATCGGCGGCCTTCTGTACGTGGGCGGTGTCTTCAGGCCACGAAATTCGACGCACCCGGCGGGCCAGTTCCGCGGCAACGTGACACTTGTTGGGGTAGGAGACCTCCGCTGTCGGCTGCCAATCGAGGGCGGTGGAGGCGGCGCCTTCATAAGCTTCCCGGATGGAGGGCTGAGCACCGATCCGACCGCGTTGACCCCCGCCAAGGGCTCCTACTACGGCTACGGCCCCTACGGCGGCGGGGGTCCTGGGAGCACCTACGACGCCGCGGCCGGCAAGTGGCTGCCCGTGCAGGCAGCCTCCATCTCACCCGATCAGAAGTCCTACGCCTACATCTCGACGACGACCGGCGTGCCCGGCTCGCCGCCGGCAGCCACGCTCCACGTCGTTGATGCGAGCGGCGGTCACGATCGCACCCTCTGGCAGGGTTCGGGGGGCGGTCAGATTCTGGGTTGGACCCCGTCGGCAATCTATTTCAGCTTCACTAACGCGCCCGCTGGTGGTCCTCCCGACACGGTATTAAACGGACTCGACCTCGCCTCCGGAGCCGTTCGTAAGATCGCGACCATGAACTCAGCGAGCCCGTACGGCGGCCCCCTCGGCGGGCAGTTCAACCTGATCGCCAATGGGGCGGCGTGGGGAATGGGCTTCCCGCCTCCCCCGACGGGCCCTCCGGCAACGGGGACGGCCTCTAAGTCCTACGGCCCGAACCGGGTGCTCCGCCTCGACCTCAAAGACGGCACCACGGCGATCTGGTTCACAGCTCAGGAGAACGAATCCGTAACCGTCGCGAGCCTCGACAGCGGAGGCAATCCGATCATCGCCGTCATGGCTTTCCCGGCTCCACCACCGTCCGGTACCCCGCCACAGCCGTATAAGCCAGCATTCTTGCCCCCTCTCTACAGCATCCTGACCGGCCCTAACCAGACCACGCCACTGGGCGACGGAAGCGACGTGATGTTCAAGCCCGTGTCGTTCTCGTCGGACAGCCACGGCACCTGGATCGGGACTCCCAACGGTTCCATCTACCTGCTCTCCCGCAGTGGCCTGCGCAAGGTTGCAGTCGTCCCCGCCGGCCTCCTCCCCAGCCCCACCCCGCCCGATTACGGTGGGAAGGGGATCCAAAGCCCGCCGCCGGGCTTTACGCCGTCGACCCCGCCGCCCGGCTACACCGGGGTCGCCGTGCAGGTCGCCGGTCCCTGTTCCTGAGCGACTGGATTCCTGGCCGGCGAGGGGCGCAAACCTCGCCGGCCACCGTGGCCACCTTTGGTCAGCTGTTTTCGCGCACGACCGACCGTGGGTCCTTGTCGTCCCTCAGCCCCTTGAAGGCAGGATGGCGGAGTTGGCCGCTCCTGGTCCATTCGGCGAAGCGGAACTCACCGACGAGCCTCGGTTCGACGTAGATCGAGTTCTTTGGCGGCTTGATCCCTCGCTCGAATGGCGACTCCGGACGGCGCAGGGGCTCGAGCAGAGCAGCCAGGCGGGTCAGCATCTCCTCGGTGAACCCGGTCCCGACTTTTCCCGCATAGACGAGCTTCCCTTCCTCGTAGTAGCCGATCAGGAGCGCACCGATCCGCCCTTCCCGCGCTCCCTCACCGGGCAGCCGGCCGCCGATCACCAGCTCCTGGGCGAGCCAGTTCTTCACCTTGAGCCAGAGGTCGGAGCGGCGACCGGGCTGATAGATGCTGTCGAGGCGCTTGGCCATGATCCCCTCCAACAACGCGATGCGGCTTGTCTCGCGCATCGTCTCGCCGTCGCCTTCGATGGACTCCGGCGTCTGCCAGTAGCGGCCCTTGAGCTTCAAGCCTTCGAGAAGCCGGCGGCGCTCGCGGTAGGCCAGTCCGAGGGTCGAGCGGCCGTCCAGGTAAAGGAGGTCGAAGATCATGTAGCCGACCGGAACCTCGCGCATCTTCCGGCGCACGTCCGCTTCGTTGCTGAGACCCATTCGCTCCTGTAACCGCTCGAAGCTGGGCCGGCCCTCCTGGTTGACGGCGATCACCTCGCCGTCGAGGATCACCTCGCGGGCGCCCAGGGCTGGGCCTAGCTCGCGCAGCTCGGGGTAGCGTCGGGTGATGTCCTCGAGGGTCCGGCTCAGCAGCTTGATTCGACCACCCTCGTTGTAGAGCGTTGCCCGGATGCCGTCCCATTTGAACTCGAAGCCGTAGTCGTGCTGGTTCCTCGGGAGGTCGTCGGCGAGCTTTGCCTTCATTGGCTCCACCGCCTCGGGCATCGGTTCCCGTTCCGCGTCCTGGGGCGGGTCCATGCGGTGGATCATCCAGTTCTTGCCTCCGGTCTGGAACAGTACGTAGCGACCGTCGACCCGCGTCCCATGTAGGGTCACCATCACCTCTCTCTCGCTCCACTTGTGCTCGTCGTAGGTGCCCTGATCCCAGACGGAGACGGTACCGGCGCCGTAATTGCCCTCGGGGATCGTGCCCTCGAAGTCGATGTACGAAAGCGGGTGATCCTCAACGTGGACAGCCAGGTGATTTTTCCTGGGATCTGGAGGGACTCCCTTGGGTACGGCCCAGCTGACGAGAACCCCGTCGCGCTCGAGCCGGAAGTCCCAATGGAGGCTCGTCGCATGGTGCTCCTGCACGACGAAGCGCGCCACTGTCGGCTTGGGCTGCGGTGGCTGGTCGGTATCCGGTTCCGGGGTCTTTTCGAAGTCGCGCTTGGCGCGGTACCTGTCCAGGCTCGCCGACGGATCCACCCCTCAAACGCTAGCAGCCGCCAGGTGGGCTCACATCAACGAGGGTGGGGCGGTGGGGAGCATGAGCCTCGGCGCCGGCGGCGGCTATGGAGGACTCAGGCGACCCGTGCCGGGCGGCAGACCTTGCAGGGCCGATAGCCGGCGGCAAGAGCTGCCCTTTCCGTGTGGAAGGCGACGCGATGCAGGTCGGTGATCCGGCGGGCGTTGCGGCAGGTCGGGAAGCAGAACACGTGTGTCGTTTCGCTGCCGTGGTAACGGATGCCGGCGCGAGCCATCCCCTCCAGCCGGTCGGGATCGAGGCCCTCCAGAGTGAGCACCTGGCGCTTGGCATCGGTGCCGCCGGCGCTGTACTGCCCGAGGTGCCCATCCGAGCGCACGACCCGGTGACAGGGAATGAGATAGGGGATGGGATTGTGGCCAAGCGCCGTTCCGACCGCCCGCACGGCGCCGGGGCGGCCGATCTCGCGGGCGATCCAGCCGTAGGTCCGGACCTCGCCCCGGGGGATCTCCAGCGTCTTGATGAGCACGTCCCGCTCGAAAGGCGTCAGCTCGTGGAGGTCGAAGCGAAGGTTGCCGGCTCCGCTCCGCGTCAACCGCTCTCCGAGCGCCCTGCGCAGGCGCACCGGCGGCTCAGGCTCGCGTCGCAGCCCTCGCCCGAAGCGGCCGCTGAACCAATCCTCGAACTCGCGCTCGTCATTGGCACGTCTCACGGCCGAGATGCCCGCCGCGTTATAGGCGATGAACAAAGACCCCAGCTCACTCTCGAAACGCGAGTAGGAGTCGCCGGGAGCGATGCCTGCCGCGACCAGGACAGCACGGAGCAGGGTGGGCGGCGCGTTCACGGCGCCAAGGCGGCGCAGGACACGAGTCAACTGATCGCTCATCGACTGAGCTCCTTTCTGAGCAGGGCGAGGCCCCGGTGGACGTCCGACTTGAGGGTTCCCAGCGGAAGGTCGAGGACGGCGGCCATCTCGGCATAGGAGAGGCCCTGGACGTGGCGGAGGACGACGGCCTCGCGGTAGCGGACCGGCAGCGCAACCAGGAGGGAGCGGAGGCGATCGCGCTCCACGCCCATTTCGAAAATCCTCTCGGGCCCGGGCTCAATGGTCGGCGGCTCGGCGATGTCGTCCAAACCGACGATCTGCGGCCGGCGCCCGCGGATGCGGTTGCGGAATACGTTGAGCGCGATCTGGTGCAGCCATGACGATACCTTGAGGTCTCGAACCCGTTGGGCCTCATAACCGCCCAGTGCCCGATGGGCGCGGATGAAGGCGTCCTGGGCGATCTCCTCGGCATCGGCGGCATTGCCGCACAGGTTGAGGGCGAAACCGAAGATGCGGTCCTGGTGCTCGCGCACCAGCCGTTCGAACCCCGAGGAGGGCTCGTCGGCAAGGACGTCACCGAGGGGCGTTGACAGTGCGCTCGCCATCATCCAGCAGTTGAACACCACCGGCGCCGCCGCAGTTGCAGGCTTTCGACCCTCGACTCGTGTAATCATGTAATTCAATGAATTCGTCCGTGCCGCACGAGATCATCGACTGGTTCGCCAGGCGAATACCCTCCAACTGGTTCACCGGCCCGCTGTCGATAAGTGCGGACGAAGAGATCGTGGTAGTCGGCCCATTGTCCGGGGACTCGACGCTGAAGGCGGTCCAGGAATTCCGCGAGCGGACCCGCGAGGAGCGCATGCAGATCGCCGCCGAAGCGGAGCAACTCTTCCGCCGCAAGGTCTCCTGGGGCGCCGCCGTCGGTGACAGGCGCGAGCTGTTCACGACCGTCAGCCTGCCGGTGATGACGCGACTTAGGCAGCCGGAGCGGGCTGTCCTGGACACGCTGGTTGCGGCAGGCGTGGCCCGCAGCCGCAGCGAAGCGCTGGGCTGGTGCGTACGGCTCGTCGGCGAACGGGAGTCCACCTGGCTGGCCGGGTTGCAGGAGGCGCTTGCCGCCGTCGAGAAGGCCAGGGAGAAGGGGCCTACCGCTTCTTCATAGGAGGCCTGTCTTTGACGCGAGTCACGAAGCGGATGCCCGACCAGCGGTCGTCGATCGAGCAGATTTTGTTGTCGACGAGGCCCGCCGGCAGCCCGATGTCGCGGAGGCCGTTCTCGCTGAGGTCGGACCTGATCCCAGACGCGCGCTTGGGGTAGGCGATCCAGAGCCCGCCCGCCGGCGTAAGCTTCGCGGCCAGCCTCGTGAAACGGCGTTCGACCTCATCGAAGCTGGTGGCGAAGAAGACGATCACGTCCTGGCCGGCGGGAACAGCGTGCGCGAGGCCCTCCGCGACAACGGTGACCCGCGAGCCCTCCCTGATGCCCAGTTTCCTGGGCAGTGGGATGTGCGAGTAGTCCCTCTCAGCCGGGGCGGGCATAGGTCATGGTGTGATGCGTCAGCAGTCGCCCGTCCAGCCCCCGGCAGGCGGAGGTGCCGTACACCAGTCGCTTGCCGAACTTGAGAACCGTCGCGCTGCAGACGATCTCTTCCTCGCGCGCCGAGCCGAGGAACGCCGTCGTCATCTCGGCGGTCACGGCCATGACATTGTCGATTCCGGTTTTCGTGATGATCGCGAGCCACATGCAGACGTCGGCGGAGCACATGTAGACCTGACCGCTGAGGATGCCGCCCGGCCGCTGGTGACGGGGCTGGTACGGCACCGCGATTGTCGCCTCCCCATCTCCCAGGCTGATGACCCGGTAGTTGAATTCAATGCAGAAGGGCGTTGCGTCGAGCATCTTCTGGACTTCAGCGACGGTGGGCGGGATGATCATCGGCGCAGGGTCAGGCCAATTAGGCCGTGGGCCGGTTTGGGGTCACTGTACACGCGCAGTCGGGGGTCTTCCTCGCTCGTCGCCGAGGTGTCCCAGAGTCGGTTCTGGGCCTCGAAGGAAACCTCGTCGAATTGAGGGTAGGCATCGAGAAGACGAGTGCCCATCTCGTTGAGCAGGTGCTGGATCGACATGCTGACGAATTCGTCGAACGTCTCTCGCAGGTGGCGGCCCACGTCGGCAGGCGAGACGTGTCGGGATCGGTCGCCGTAGCGCCATAAGGCATCCAGATAGATGTAGAGAGGCCGATCGGGGCGCTCGGGCAGGGTCGTGAACTCGTCGCGGTGGAAATCTGCGAAAGCGCTCCCCGTGAGCTTCACGAGGTGCTGGTCGCGGAGGCTGCAGCCAAGCGAGCGCACTCCGTCGCGACCGATCTCCATCTCGACCGTCGCGTGCTCCTCGCGACCCGGACCGCTGAGCAGCTGGTCGCTATGCGCGGTGAACGACAGGTCGCGCTCGGTGATGCGAAGCCACTCCATGTCGGGATAGGTGTCCAGGAATCTCCCTCCGACGAACTCGCACCAGCCCTCGTGCGTGCTGCCCCGATAGTCACGGAGCGCGACGTAGACGAAATTCTTCATGGTGTCCGTGGCCACCACGTTGCGGTTGTCCCCGACCGTATAGGCGACCAGGAACGAATCACCAAAAACCTCGACGGTGATCTCGGTCCCGAACAGCGGCGGCCCGTCGCCGCCGTACGCACGGTAGGCGCGGATCGCCGCCTTGCCGTACCGGATGTCGCGCTTCACGTTCGCTGCACCCGGTCTTCGGCGATGTCCACCACGGCTTCTAAGCCAGTCGCGAGCTCCTGGTCACGGCCGTTTTCAAGGCGCATGCGCAACACCTCCAGGACTTCGGTCCTGGGCCGGCGGTTGACGAAGACGACGAATCGGAACCCGAATCGCCGCTCATACAGTTCGTTCAAGGTGTCCAGCTCGCGCAGCACACCCGCGCCCTGTTCGCGCAGCGATGCCGCAGAGAGGAGCTCACGGCGCTCGCCGATTCTCGGGTGGGCATTGAGAGTTGCGATGCGCTCGGGCTCGCTGAGTGTGTCCTTGAGGCGTCGTGCGGCAGAGATCATCGCCCCCGGCGATTCGAATGGGCTTTCGGCAAGCAACCGCTCGGTCAGCGGCGTAGAGCCCTCGAAGAGCTCGGTGACGTCCAATCAGGTGCCTCGGTACGACGAGCAGTAGAAGGGGCCTATCAGCAGTGGCACATGGTGATGGCGTGCCTCGGAGATGGCCAGTTCGAGGGTAACCCGCGTGAAGAGGTGCTGCTGAGAGCCGAAATAGGCACCGACATCGAACACGATCTGGTACCAGCCGGGCTCGAGGTCGCCATTGCCCATGAGGTTGGCGATCCGCCCATCGGACCCCGTGACGCCGCTGCCGACCTCCACTATCAGGGCGCCCTCTCGGCGCGCAAGCGTCACCGGAACGCCGGCCGCCGCGACGCCGCGGGTTGTATCGAGGACATGGGTCGAGATCCCGGCCCGGGTAATGGCACTATGCTCCGTGGTCATGCTGAGGATCGCCGCCGGTCGCTTTTTCTTCATGGCGCGCTGGGAGGAAACCGAAGCTCCTCGCACGTGCGTCGCCCTCCGCAAGCTGTTGCCATTGCGATCCAAGATAATCCAGGCCCGATGGAGCGGTGAGTCGGCCTGGGTCCCGCTCGGAGATCTCGAGGCCGGTGTCGGATACGAAAACCACACCAGCCATCCCGCTCCCGGCCACATCCTTCTCTACCCGGGCGGCTTCAGCGAGACGGAGATCCTCTTCCCATACGGCGGCACTTTGTTCGCGTCGAAGCTGGGACAGCTGGCCGGGAACCACTTCGCGACGATTGTCGAGGGCGCCGAGCAGCTGCCGGAGTTCGGCCGCACGGTCCTGTGGGAAGGAGCCCAGGACTTCACCCTGGAGGAGGTGTAGACACGAGCACGCTGCTCATCCGGGGCGGCACCGTCGTCGGTCCTGACAGTGAGCGCCACGCCGACGTTCTCGTTCGCGACGGCCGCATCGAGACAGTCGGAGAGGTGACCGAGACGGGCATCGAAGTGATCGACGCCGGCGGCCTCTACGTGCTTCCCGGCGTGGTCGATCCCCACACCCACTTCTCCCTCGACACCGGCACCGGCAGGACCGCCGACGACTGGGTCAGCGGCACCGCCTCAGCGGCGGCCGGTGGGGTGACAACGGTTATCAACTTCGCAACCCAGCACCCCGAGCAGGGCTTCGAGGCCGCTCTCGAGGCGGTCCGCTCGGAGGCCGAAGGGGCCAGCCATGTCGACTTCTCAATGCACCTCAACATCACCCGCCTCGACCGCGGCTGGGAGAACGAGCTCGACCGGGTGGTCGACGGAGGCATCAGCAGCGCCAAGGTTTACACCACCTACAAGGGCAGCGTCTTCTACGTCGACGACCACACGATCCTCCGGCTCATGGAGAGGTCAGGCGAGGCAGGGCTCCTGGTCCAGATGCACGCGGAGAACGACGACCTTGTCGCGGGCGCGAGGCGCGAGCTGGTCGAGGAGGGCAGGAAATCCCTGGCCTTTCATGGCGCCGCCCGGCCCCCGCTGGCCGAGTCCGAGGCGGTCAACCGTGGGCTCTTCTTCAGTCGAGTCACCGGCAGCCCGATCTATTTCGTCCACCTGTCAAGCCCTCTTTCGGTCGATCTCGTCAGCGAGGCGCGCGCCCGGGGCCTGCCGTCTCTGGCAGAGACCTGCCCACACTTCCTCTGTCTCGACGACTCGGTCTATGCGCGACCGGACGCCATCCGCTACCTGATGACGCCGCCGATCCGCAGCGCAGAGATGCAGGCGGGACTGTGGGAGCGGATCGCTCGCGGCGAGATCCAATCCGTCGGCTCCGACCATTGCGGTTATTCACTAGACCAGCGGGGAGGAGGAGATGACTTCACGACGGTGAGTCCCGGCATACCGGGCGTCGAGACGAGTCTCGCGCTCCTCTACAGCTTCGGCGTCGCCCGTGGTCGCCTTGACATGCCGGGCCTGGTTCGCATGCTCTCGACAAACCCAGCCCGGATCTTCGGGCTCCATCCCCGCAAAGGGACGCTGGCTCCAGGCGCGGACGCCGACATCGTACTGTTCGACCCGGCCGCGGGAGGCATCCTCACCGGCGCGGAGCTCCATAGCGCGGCGGGATTCTCGCCCTATGAGGGGATCGACCTGCGCGGCCGGGTCCGCACGACGATCTCGCGAGGCCGCGTGATCTATGATCGCGGCCGAGTGGTCGGCTCGCCGGGCTGGGGCCGGTTCCAGGAGAGGCTCCCATTTGACGCCACGCATATCGTCTGAGCGCCTCCTCTCGGACATCGCCGTCCTGGCTCGCATCGGTGGCCGCGAGGACGGCGGCGTTGATCGCCTGGCTGGCACGGAGGCCGATCTGGAAGGCCGCCGCTGGCTCGTGGGAAGAATGCGCGAGGCGGGACTGGAGGCGACCCTGGACGAGGTCAATAACGTTTTCGGTCGGCCCGCCGGGTCGGTCGGCCCCTTCCTTCTGCTGGGTTCGCACACTGACACAGTCCCTGCCGGCGGTCGCCTCGACGGCGCCTATGGCGTTCTTGCCGCGCTCGAAGTGGCGCGTACTCTGCGAGAATCAGGCCTCGCCGCCGCAGAGCGGGTGGCGGTGGCCAGCTTCCACGACGAGGAGGGAGTGTCAGGGAACGGGTTCGAGGGCAGCCTTTTCTTCTGCGCCGGGCCGCGCCTGGCCGACGTCATGGGATACCTCGAACTTCATATCGAGCAGGGCCCCCGCCTTGAGGCCGAGGGTCTGGTGATCGGTGCCGTCGAGGGAATCGTCGGGATCGACCGGCATCGCCTCGAGTTCCGGGGAGAGTCCAACCACGCCGGCACGACGCCCTTCGAGATGCGGCGGGACGCGGGCCGGGCGTCGGTCCGGCTGCTCGCCGGTCTCCGCGAGCTCGTCCAACTCGTCGACCCCGACATGGTCGCCAATGCAGGCGAGATCGCCTTTCACCCCGGCGCGCCGAACGTGGTGCCGGGCAAGGCCACCACCCAGGTCGAATTCCGGGCGCTCCGTCCCGAATCGCTCGCGCGATCTGCCGAGGCCCTGCGCTTTGCCGCCGAGCGGATTGCGGGCGAGGAAGGTTGCGAGGTTTCGGTCGAACTCCTGACGAGCTGGCCGGCGGTGGCGCTCGATCCAGGGCTCGTGGGTGCCGTCGAAGCCGCCTGCGTCGCCGGTGGCCGGCCGTGGCGTCGGCTGGTCAGCGGTGCCGGACACGACGCCGAGATACTCGCCCGCCACGTCCCGGCGGCGATGATCTTCGTTCCGAGCCACCGCGGGATCAGCCACAGTCCGCTGGAGTACACGGAGCCGGAGCACCTCGCCTTCGGCTGTCAGACGTTGCTCGATTCAGCCCTTCTCGCCCTCGCCAAGTCCTGAACGGCCCGGGTCACACTGCGCAGCGGCTCCCGGTGTCGACCGCGGCGGAGTGGCCGAGAGCGCTCTGTACGTCCGGCGCCACCTCTCCGTTGGTAAGCGCATAGGCCTGCTGGTCGTTGGTCGTCGAGGCGGCAAAGACAACGCCCAGGACGCCTCCACTGACATCGACCAGGGGCCCCCCCGAGTTGCCCGGCAGCACGATGGCCTCGACAATCAGGATCTGACGGCTGACGAGCTTCTCGTTGTAGATGTCGCGGCCCTCCGCGGTGACCTGGCCGTCGACGACGGCAGGGCTCGCCGTCTCCGAGTTGCCCCCCGGATAGCCGATCACCGCACCCTGGCTGCCGCGGCCGGCGTCGTGAGGCGTCAGCGCGGAGAGGTCCAGCCTGGGGACGTTGAGGATCGCCACGTCCCGCACGGGGTCGAAGAGGATCACTGTGGCCGAAAGCACCCGGCCGTCGGTCGACACGACGGCCGTGTTGCGCGTTCCGGCGACGACGTGCGCGTTGGTGAGGATGTGGTTGCCGGCGACCGGGAAGCCGCTCCCCGAGACCTTCCCGCTGCACCCGACACCCTCGCTGACGATCTTCACAGTCACCGCCTGCGCACGGCGCAGGCCTGGCGTATCGATCGACGGCGGCAATGGCAGAGCGCCGGGCAGGTTCGGTTCGAGACCGGCGAAGGCGCTGGGGAACGGAACGCCGGCCAATACCTGCTGAACTCCGGCAAGCACGGCCGGCGGGTGCGGAAGGGTGCTGTCCAGGTAGCGAAGGATCGTCGAACGCTGGATCAGGCGCGCCACGTCCGGGCTCGGGCCGCGCGAGAAGCTGAGGCCCAGGAACCAGCACACGGACAGGACGGCAAGCATCGAGAAGACCGCCCCGCCCAGTCCGTCCAGCCTCCCTCCGCCCGGTCCGCGGAGGCTCCTGAGCCGGAGAGGCTCCCCCAACCAATAGCCGATGCTGGAGCCGATGCTGCCGGCCGCGAAAAGCAGGACGACACCGGTCAGGGGCCGGGTCAGCGGTCCTCGGATTCCGAGCAGGTCGGCGATGAAGGGGGCGATGGCGGCGCCCACGACGACGCCGACCACGAGTCCCACGTATTGCAAGAGGGAGACTGGAAGTCCGCGCTGGTAGCCGTTGCCGATCGCGAACAGAACCGCGATCACGATGGCGAAGTCGATGAGGTTGATCACACAATTCTGCCCGCGGGCCCCCCGGCGGCGTTGTCGGCCCGGCTGTTGGATAATGGATGGCGATGGGAATCTTCCTTGTCGACGAGGGGACCGTGGCTGTCGGCATGATGGCCCTGGTTCTAACCATCGGCCTCCTCGGGGTGGCCGCCCTCGGGTGGTATGTCGTCCGCTGCGACACCCAGAACCGCCACGCCGAGCGC
>JAYUBK010000200.1:0-5097 GCA_043740835.1 Chloroflexota bacterium | reverse complement strand
GTTGCTCGGTCAGCGCGACGAAGGCAAGCGATGGGAGCGGTTCGAGGTACACGGTCCCGCCCCGAAAAGACTTGACTGAATCGAAACTGACGTCGAATGCCGCGTGTTGGGAGATGACCCTTCGAAGTCGCTCCAGGAGAACATCGTCGATGTCGGGCGGATCCACGAACGGATAGATCAGCGTCACGTGTGCCGGCATGCCCGCGGCCGCGCTGGGATCGTACGGAAGTCGGAGATGGTCGACCGCCACCCCTTCAGCGATGGGTACGACCAGCGCGGACCGGGGTGGCAGGTTACCCGACCTCTGGCCGACCTTCCGGCCGTTGCCAGAGAGTGATCCCGGTCGGCATCCTGAGATTCCGGAAGACCTCCTCGCTGATGAGGAAGCCGGTGAAGATCAGCAGCACGCCCAGGAATTCGCCGAGAAAGAACGCCCAGGTGACTCCAAAGCGGTTGAGGCCGCTCGTGACACTGGGGATGAAGCCGCCGACAGCAATCAGGATCGTCGCCGGCACTCGCGAGTTGAGCCTGCCCTGAAGCAGTGCGACCACGGCCCTCGGGAGCGACGCGAAGAGGTTCACGACAACGGCGAGAGCGCCGAATCGCGCGCTCAGCACCTTGCGCTTCGGCATATACACGTAAACGGAGTACACGGCGCCGAAGACGAGGCAGAGCGCGCCGGCGATGTTAAAGGGACCGCTCATGATTCGCAGGTAGCCGGGCATCGCCGTACCCACAGGGGCGTGGGTTGCCGGGTCCAGCACGTAGCCGGCCCCCGGGAGAGGGGCCGTGATGACAAGGAAGGCGCCGACGGCGGTGGCCAGAACTAAAAGCGCCATTACGACATGGCCGGTCAGCTCGCGCCGGGCGGCGGTTGTGACGACCATCGCAACAGCGGCGACAGTCGTGATCCCGATGACGAGTTCGACGGCGCCCTGCGGCGCGGGGAGGCCTTCCTTCACCAGCCGGAGCTGGCTCAGCTGGGAAAACAGGCCTCCCGTGAAGACCGCGAACGCGGCGAAGTATCCAAACGAGGTCCGGGTGAGCAGGTAGACCGTTCCGGCGCCGAGGTAGGCCGCCACGAGGAGGGCGCCGAAGAGGTACCAGGCCCGGTACAGGCCACTGCTCCAACCGATGGTGCTGCCCAGGAATTCGGTTCCGGCGCCGACCGCATACCAGGTCAATCCCAGCGCCCAGACCAGCTGAAAAGCACGGCGCCGCTGCATCCACTGGTCGAAGACGAAGCCGGCGAAGAGAGAGCTGACAAGCGCCGAGCCGAGCGGAAGGACGGTGTTGAGAACGCCCACGTCAGTGCTCCCTGGCTTCGAAGCGCTTGCGCCCGGCCTCGATCTCGCCCTCGGCGGAGAGTCTGTCGGCCCAGCCCTCGATCCTCACCGACTTGCCCGGTTCGAGCTCCTTATAGACCTGGAAGAAGTGGCTGATCTCGAGGAGGAGGTGCTCGGGCAGGTCGCTCAGCTCCCGGTAGGTGATGCGGGTATCACCGGCGGGAACCGCGAGCACCTTCGCATCGGGCCCCTTCTCATCGCGCATGCGGAAAACGCCCAGCGGTCGGCTGTTGATGTAGCAGCCCGGGAAGGTGGGCTCGTTCAGGAGGATCAGGACGTCGACCGGATCGCCGTCCTCGGCCAGGGTGTCGAGAACGAATCCATAGTCGGCCGGGTAGCGAGTGGCGGTGAACAGCTCGCGGTCGAGGTGAATGCGGCCGGTTCGGTGGTCGTACTCGTATTTATTGCGGCTCCCCTTGGGGACCTCGACCAGCGCCTCGAACTCCATCCCACCGATTCTCGCAGCCCGAGCTACCAAGGGCGTGCAACAGATACCGCGTGAACGAGGAGTTCGTCCTGTCCGATCTGCCCGCCGATGTCGCCGGCCCGCACCCGCGCCTCCAGAGCGCGCCGGATCGCCTCGGAAATTTCGGCGCCGCTGAAACCCTCCGACGCATCGAGGAGACGCTCCCAGCCACCGTCGTCGAGGGGCTCGAAGACCGTTCGGCCCGCGCGCCTGTCGGCTTTCCTGATGTGGACGGCGAAGATGGCGCGGCGGCCGGCCCGGTCCGGGACTGGGACCTCGACGAGCCTGTCGAAGCGCCCGGGCCGGGTCAGGGCATCGTCCACGGCCTCGGGACGGTTGGTCGCGGCCAGCACGACGACACCCTCGCTCGCCTCGAGCCCATCCATGTTTTCGAGGAAGGTGCTGACGAGGCGGTGGGTGGCCTCGTGCGAGTCCTCGCGGCTGCGACCGAGGGCGTCGATCTCGTCGAAGAAGAGCACGGCCGGGGCTTCGCGCCGAGCCCAATCGAAGGCTTCCTGCAGCTTTCGCTCGCCCTCGCCATACCACTTCGAAGTCACATCGGTGGCGCGGACGTGGATAAAGGCAGCCCCGGATTCCCGGGCCAGGCAGCGGGCGAGAAGCGTCTTTCCGGTGCCGGGCGGGCCGTAGAGGAGGATGCCGCGCGGTGGCCGCACGCCCCACCGCCGGTAGCTGTCAGGGTCGCGGATGGCCTGGCAGATGGCCTCGAGTTGGCTCTTGGCCTCGTCCTGCCCGCCCACATCCGCAAAGGTGACCGTCTCCTCGGTCTCGGTTTCCGGCGTCGGTTGGTAGACCCGGCCCGGACGGCCGCCCTGGCCGCGGGAGGCGAGATCGGCAGCGCCCCTGCGGATGCGGGCGAGGCCGTTCAGGGCGGCCTGGATGGAGAGGGCGGTAAGGTTCAGGGTGAGTTCGACCGCGGGCGACGGGCGGTCCGCCGTCCGGTAGATCCCGTCCACGGTCGCGACGACCACTGAGCTGAAGAGCTCGAGCTCCTTCTTGATCATCGCCGCGTCTGAAATGGGGCGGCTCGCCGTGTTCGAGTAGAGAATTGGCACCAGGATCGGCCAGCTCCCGCAGGCGACGACGAGCTGGTTGAGCAGCCCGGGAGTGACGATGAATGCGTCCTCGACAAGGACGCCGCCTCGCTTCGGCTTGACGGACATGCCCACGATCTCGGGCACCTTCATCAGCGACCTGGGTTGCAGGACCGCGGCCAGCGATAGCTTTGCGTTGGGCGTGGGGCCGCCGCGGGCGATTACGGCGAGGCCCGCGAGTGGGGCCTCCAATACGGCCTGGCCGATCACTGTCAACGGGAGGCCGCGTGAGATCGCATCGACGAGTTCGGGAGACCAGGTGATTCGCAAGACTCTTTCAGGATGTACCTATCCGGGTGTGCCTGGATGCGATCGCTCGGGAGGCACCTGGTTCGAGGATCGGTTCAGCGCACGTCTTCAAGCTGGACGCCGCGTGCGCAGTTCGGGCAGGCGGCCGGATCCCACAGTCTGTAGGGAACTCTGCCCAGCGTCTGGATGGTCAGGTCGTTTGCTCCCTCGCCCATGACGAGCAGCGCGCCGATGGTCACGACGGAGGCGCCATGCAGGTGCAACTCCTCGATCGTCGCGCGGGCCGAAGACCCGGCGCTGATCAGGTCGTCGACCACCGCGACCCTTCGCCCGGTGGCGGCAGGGCGGAGCGGCTCGGGAAGCCGGTATCGGGCAGCCAAGAGAGCAGCACCCTGGGGCAGTGACAACCGTTCAGTGAAAAGGAACTCGACATCGAGCTCGAGGGCGATGAGCTGAGCGACCAATGCTCCGCCGACCAGGGGCCCACAGATCGCGTCCGGTTCGAACTCAGCCAGCTTGGCCGCGAGGGCCGCAGTGAAGGGCCGCAAACTCGAGGGGCGCAGAAACAGGGGCTCGAGGTCCACCCAGCGGTCACCGTGGTAGCCGGACTCGAGATGGAAATGTCCTTCTCGCGCCTTCAGCAGCGCGCTGAGATCGCTGTCTACGAGCCGCTCCGCAGAGAGCGCTGGAACTTGCGCATGCCACCGAGCCAGCGTCCGTAGTTGTCGGCCTTGGCGCGGAAGTATTCGAGAGCCTGGGGGTGGGGGAGGATGAGGAACCTCTCATCGCCCAAGCCTTCGATCACCGCCTCCGCGACCACTTCAGGGTCGATGAGGCCGAGTGCGCGGACCTGCGCGATCCCGACGCTGCCCTCGGTGTGCGGTCCCGTGGTCATGTTGGTTCGGACGCCCTGCGGGCAGAGGCAGGAGACCTTGACGCCCTGGTCCCCGTGGGCGATCCAGATCGATTCGGCCAATCCGACGGCGGCGTGCTTGGTGGCCGAATAGGCGGCATCGCCCAGCGAGGTGAGAAGGCCGGCCGCGGAGGCCGTGATCAGGAGATAACCGCCGCCGCGTTCCACCCAGCGCGGGACCATGGTGCGGGCCGCGATCACTCCTGACATCACGTTGACGCGCCAGACCTCGTTCCACTCGGCATCGGGCGATTCGATTCCGGTGCCGAATCCGACGCCCGCATTCGAGCAGTAAAGGTCGATCGGCCCCTGGTGCTTTTCGACGTCATCGACCATCTCGCGGACGGCGCCATCGTGGGCGGCGTCGACCTCGACGCCCCGGGCCACCGGCCCGATCTCCGCTGCCACGGCCGTCGCACGGCCACCATCGCGGTCGGCCAGGACCACCGCGCGCGCTCCCTCGGCGACGAACTTCCTGCCGAGCGCCGACCCTATACCGCCGGCTCCGCCGGTGACGACGACGACCTTGTCCTTCAGATTCATTGCACGGCTCCTAGCGTCAGTTTCGATGGTGTGGAGGGTCCAAGCGTGAAGGATCCCGGTCTTGACCGGGAAGGTGGCGGCGCGAATGAATGGATACTAGGGCCGCTTCATGCGTCCCCATCCCGTGCAAGACCGCGCTGCGGCAGACCATCCGCCGCTGATGGATTACCGGGCGGGGTCTAAAGCCGACTTCGACCTGCTCTACCAGGAGACCTACCCCCGTGTCTTCCGCACGCTCGCCGCGATGCTGGGCTCGGTCGCCGCAGCCGAGGATTGCACCCAGGATGCCTACCTGAAGGCCTTCCGGGCCTGGCCGAGTTGGAAAGCGGAGGCTCCGGCGCAAGCGTGGGTCTTTCGCATCGCCATCAATACGGCCATCTCGCATCGCCGCAAGGAACGCCTGCGCGAAGTGGGCGAGCTGGTCCGGAGGCTTGGCCGTCCCCAGGAGGCGCACCCCGAGGAGGAGGC
>JAYUBK010000199.1:0-15738 GCA_043740835.1 Chloroflexota bacterium | reverse complement strand
TCGCGACGACAGCGTAGAAATCAGTGGGCGCCATCGTCGAGATCAGCGAGCGCGGCTCGCAAGAGCGCTCGGGCCGACCCGCTCATCAGTTCCACCGCCTCTTCGCGCGAGAGTTGACCGACGTCGGTCAGCCAGACGAGGGCCTCGATCCCGACGGCGCTTCTGATCGCTAAAACGAGCCGCCGGAGTCGGGCCTCCGCCACCCTGTCGCTGAGGGGGGAGAGCGCCTCACTTATCCACCCAATGGCTCGCCCTTGCCGCAGCGGTAAATCGCCCCGATGAGGCGGATCGGACTCGAGTGAGAGACGCAGCATCGTGCGCTGTTGCGATTCGGTGTCAACGATGAGGCGCAGGAAAGTCCGAATGACCAGGTCGAGACGGGCTTCAGCGTCCTCGGGGGGGACTTCCGGGAGCAGAGATCGCGGCTCCAGTTGACTTCGCTCGCGTGCGATCCTCGGCGGAGCGAAACGGCGGGATCGAGATCCTCGGACCGCCCCCGTTCAAGGGAGTGGCGGGTCCGGGATGACGCCGCAGCAGGTATACACAACCGTGGCTACAACTTGATGATCACAGCGCTGGTGCTGCTACCCGGACTGGCGTTCGGCAGCGTGATCCTCAGCGAGGCCGACTTCAACGACAAGATCGACGATGTCGTCCTCCTGACCAGCGGCGTCCTGATCCTCATCTGGTATTTGGTTGGCCGGAGCCGTTTCACCCGCAGCCTGGTGCCCCTCGGTTTCGTGGTCCTCTCGATCGCTGGTCAAATCGCCGGTGTGCTGATCGAGAAGGATGACAAGGAGGCTTTCGGCGACAACATCGGCGGAATGATCATCTTTGTCTGCGTATTCGCTCTAGCGCTCTATTAGTACTTCCGCCCGTTAAACATCGAGAGCTGATCCCAGGGGCGCCGGACCGCCGGTGCTTGGGCAAGGAATGAGCAGGTGTTCTCGGCGGGTTCAAGGGGCATGAGTGTGACCATCACCCCGAACGGCACCACCGGCAAGAAGTTTCCCAAGGTCAACGGCATCATTCGTACGATGCTGGCTCTCAACACCGCCGTATACCGGCTGCTCGGCGGACGCGGGATGGGCAAGATGGGCATTCTCACGACGGTCGGCGCCAAGACAGGCCAGACTCGGAGCCTCCCTCTAGCCATTTTCGACGCGGGAGTAGACACCTGGTGGGTTGTGGCATCGAAGGGTGGAGCACCACAGCATCCCGCGTGGTACATCAACCTCGCGAAGAACCCTGACCAGGTCGGGCTGGAGGTCGGCGGCCGGCGCTTGAAGGTCGTGCCGGCATCACTCCATGGCGACGAGCGGGACCGTGCGTGGAAGACGATCGTCGAGCGTTCTCCGAACTTCGGCGACTACGAGAAGGGCACTGACCGGGAGATTCCCGTCGTGCGCCTGACCCCTGTGGCCTAGGCAGAACAGCCGGCGTCCCGGATCGTCACCACGCGCGATCAAAAGAAGCGGTTAGCCGAGTGGACACCGGCGCATCTTCCGCCCCCGTCCCCTCGCGGCCGCCAGCACCGCCGCAACCGTGAGAGCAATGATGCCGACCAACACCCAGATGCGCCTCTTTCCCAGCTGCGCCTCATTGGCAATAGCCTCCTGCTCGGAGCTCAGGACGTCGCCGATCGCTGCGAACCCTTCCAGGATTGCGACGTCGTAATCTGCTCGACTGGCGGGCTTGTGCCCCCTGCGTCCGGTCATCTCGCTCAGGCTAAACCCACTCCCGGCGCGATGGCATGTCACGAAGTCTGGGAACCCGTCGAGGTCGCGTTCTTGGAGGAAAAACATGGTTGTTCGAAACCTGAATCACGTCAGCGTCGGCAGCCGGGATCTGGCGGAGTCGGTGAGCTTCTACGACAAGCTGTTCGAGATGGAGAAGATCGCCACCCCGAACTTCGGCTACCCGGTGCAATGGCTGGCTGCCGGGCCTCTCCAGGTCCATCTCTTCGAGCACCCCGATAAGCCTCCGGTCCGTCAACATTTCGCTTTGAGCGTCAGCGACTTCGACGCTGTTTTCGAGAGGGCGGGGGAACTGGGCGTGCTCGATTCCGAAACGTTTAGCTCCGCGTTGGTCGAGCTGCCCGGAGGCGAGGCCCAGATGTATGTCCGGGATCCCTCAGGCAACCTGGTTGAGGTCGACTTCGAGGACGTCACCAAGCTCGCAGAAAAGACGCGGGCTGCGATGGTACGACTCGCCGACATCCACCCGCAGAGTGACAAGAATCGAGGTGCGTCCCTGTTCCGCCGCTGAGCGGCCACGAATATCCGAAAGCCTGAAGGTCTTCGAGACGCCTCGACGCTTCCGCGACCGACTCCCGTGGGCCAGATCAGCCGCACTCGACGAGCGTTGGGCAAGTCCGGCGCTGGTCTCGGATCGCTCACCTTGACCATCGGGGGGCCGGGGGGCGCAAACTGAAGGGACGCCAGGACTCAGGCGACAGAGGCCAATGCGGTTGAGGAGGAGCGAATGATCTCGCCTACCCACGACCCGATTCGCGTCGTTCCGCTGCATGTGCCCGACGAGGTGATGCAGCTCACGGCGGCACCAACCCCGCCGCCCCAACTCACCTATCGCGGTGGGCACCTGCTGACCGCGGTCGAGGTGTACACCGTGTTCTGGGGGGCGGCATGGGAGCAGGCGCCTCAGTCCGGCCTGATGACAAGCCTGAACCAATTCTTCGACTTCGTGCTCACCTCGCCACTCATGGACCAGCTCGCTGAGTACAGCGTGCCCGGCCTAGCCATCGGCCACGGCAAGCGCACCGGTACGACCGTCCTCAAGGCGACCGCGGTACCCCACTCAGTGCGGGATCATCAGTTGCAGCAGTTGCTGCAGAAGGAGACGGCGGCCGGCGGCAAACTGCCGGCGCCCACGCCGCAGACGCTGTACTTCATCTACCTGCCGCCGGGCGTCGTGGTGACACAGGGAGGCGGCCGATCGTGCATGACCTTCTGCGGCTACCACAGCGACATCGGCGGCAACCTTTTCTATGCGGTGATGCCCTACCCCGGCTGCGCCGGCTGCACTGGTGGTCTCCAGCCGCTCGATGCCCTGACATCGACCAGCTCGCACGAGTTGTGCGAAGCGGTGACCGATCCGGTGCCCGGCCAGGGTTGGTACGACGACCAGCACGGAGAGAACGGTGACATCTGCGCCTGGAAGACCGGGCAGCTTGGCAATTACAAGGTTCAGCTCGAGTGGTCAAATCGGGCAGGAGCCTGCGTCTGATCGCTGTCACGGCGATCAACAAACCGGGCCTGCAGGGGCTGTTTGGCCGAAGCAGAGATCAATGCGCCAGGTTCCCTTTTGAACCATTACCATATCCGCCGTGAGCGCCGGCACAGCGGCCCGCGTGCTGTTGGTCGAGGACGACCCCGCCCTCGCCGAGATGTTCGCCCTGCTACCTCGGCTTGCGGGCCACCAGGTCAACATCGCAAGGGATGGGGACGAGGCGGTGAAGATGACCATCGCTGAAGTTCCAGACCTGGTTCTTCTAGACGTTCGCCTTCCCCACCGCACTGGTCTGGAGGTCCTGGAGCACGTCCGGCAGATGGGTTACACCGGCCGTGTGGATGCTCACCAACTACACGCAGGGCGAGATGATCGCGCAGGCCCTCGCCGGAGGAGCCAGTCGTTGGCTGGTGAAATCGAACACCAGTCCCAAGATGGTCACCGATCTCATCCAGGAATGGGCGGCCTCGAAACTCGGCGGGGATACGCCGCCTAGCCCAGACCCCACCGAGGCCGGCTTTCCGACGCTGGTGGCGGACGACAGCGCCACCTACGTCGCGATCAATCCGGCCGCCGCCACTCTCCTCGAGGCTCGGCCCACGGAAGTGGTGGGTCGGAAGATCTGGGACTTCACGCCTAGGGTCCAGCTTGCGGTGGCGGAAGAGTTGTGGCAGCGGTTCGTGAAGGGGGGATCGGACTCTGGCCCCTACGTGGTCGTGACCAAGAATGGAAAAGTCGTTCCTGTGCGCTATCGGGCCGTCGCCAACGTCAGCGACGGCCTCCACGTTTCCGTTCTGACACCCGAGGAAAGCCGGCTGCCGTAGTAAGGCGGTCAGCGCCTGCCGCCCGCCATCTTCACCGCCTCGGGACGGCGCCGAAGGGCCTCCATCGCAAGCGCGCCGAGAGCCGGACCGACCGCCAGCCCCGCCAGCGCCCAACGCCATCCGAGGGCGGCCGCCACCACCGGCACCAACTGCACCGTCACGGCGGACACCAGGAACCCGGCCGCGACCTGGGTCGTAAGGGCCGTGCCGACGTAGGCCCGCTCGGCCAGCTCCGACATCGCCGCCGAGAACTGGCCGGAATCGGCGATCACGAGTGCGCCCCACAGGCAGGCGATGGCACCGACGATGGCGGCCGGGCCGCCGAACCAGGCCGGCGAGAGGAGGGCCAGCAGCCCGCTCCCGATCATCGCGAAGGTGGTCGTGAGCGAGCGGCCGAAGCGATCCGCCAGGAGACCACCGGCCAGGCACCCGACCGCTCCCGCCAGGCCGATTGCCAGGAAAGCCAACAGCCGCTGGCTGAGGTGGCCGGCGTTCACAAGCGCGCCGGCGGCCAGGAAGGTGGGCAGCCAGGCCCAGACGGCGTACAGCTCCCACATGTGGCCGTAGTACCCGAGCGAGGCGAGCAGAGTCGAGCGTTCGGTCAGCACGCGCAGCCCCGCGCGCAGGTCGAAGGCGCTCGGTTCGCGCGAAAGGTGTGGACCATAGCGCAGGCCCAGCGCGAGAACGCTGCCCCCGGCCGCCAGCAGGCTGCTGGCCAGGACCACCGGTCGCCAGGAAAGCGGGAGCAGACCGACCACAAGAGGCGATGCCGACCCCAGCGTCAGTGCCGCGATGACCGCTCCGACCGCCAGGCCGCGGTCCTCCGATCGGAACCAGGAGGCGGCCACCTTCATGCTCGGCGGATACACGGATGCCAACGCCGCACCGGTCAGGAAGCGAAGCGGCAGCCCGACCGAGAGATCGTGGGCGAGGAGGGCGAACAGCAGGTTGGCAAGCGCCGCAAGTGCCGCGGCCGTCGCAATCAGGCGGGCGGGTGGAACGCGGTCAGCAAGGTTGAGGAGGGCGCCGAAGAGCGCGCCCGCCACGAATCCAAGCTGCACGGCGACGGTCAGAGCACCCGCGCCGACTGCACCCAGCCGCCACTCGGCCCGAAGTTGGGGGACGACATAGGAGGCCGAGAACCAAAGGCCCATGGCCAACAGGTCAACCGCCAGGACCAGGCCGAGGGCGGCCCAGTTCTTGTCAGCTGACTTCGGATGGCCGGCCGGAGTCCTGGTGCGCCCCACTAACACAACGCGATTTGACCATGCGGCGCCCGGCGGCGGGCGTCCAAAGTCACACGCGAGGTTCTTTCGAGCGGGGAGAGCCGGTCGACTTCGGGGGCGGAGGTCCGCGTCAACCCGCGCCACCTCGATGGCATGGGCTCGTCGCTGCGCTTCGGGACGGCGTCGCTGGGACCGAAGACAGCCTCCTTGTCGTGGGCGCTTGCTCCGTGGATAGCAATTGGTACAGTGCGCCGAGTGAGGGACCTCGTCCGCGATCCCAGTGCGCTCCGCGCCGCGGCACGGGCGGGCTTGTGGATCGGGACCACCGCCCGGCATTGTCCCGATTATCAGCAGTGCAACGTGGTGTTTCTGCCGGCAGCACTCGCCGGCGAGTTCGCAGCCTTCTGCACCCGTAACCCCGGGCCCTGCCCGCTCATCGAAGTGACTCCGCCTGGAGACCCTGTCCCCAGGCTGAGTGCTCCCGGTGCAGACCTGCGCACCGATGTCCCCGCCTATCGCGTCTACCGGGGCGGCGAGCTCGTCGCAAGCTTGCGCGACCTTCTGGATGTCTGGAGAGGTGACCTCGTCGGATTCCTACTCGGTTGCAGCCACACCTTCGAGCATGCCTTGGCGGAGGCAGGCGTGGAGATTCGCCACCACGTCTGCGGAACCACCGTGCCGATGTTCGTGTCCTCCCTGCCCTGCGTGCCGGCGGGACGCTTTGCGGGGCCCATGGTGGTGACAATGCGCCCGGTCCCTGTCCATCAGCTCGCCCTCGTCCTCGAGCTCAGCGCGCGGTATCCGCATGCTCATGGCGTTCCGGTGCACGTCGGCGACCCCGCCGAGATCGGCATCAGAGACCTCGGTCGACCCGACTACGGCGAGCCGGTCACCGTCGCTGCGGGAGAGGTCACGGTCTTCTGGGGCTGCGGCGTCACTCCGCAGGCAGTCGCCCGCGAGGCGAGACCGGACCTTATGATCACGCACGAACCGGGGCAGATGTTCCTGACCGACCTTCCCCGTGAAGCGGTGCCGGGTCAACGGGCGGCGCCGGCGCTTCGCCCACAGGAGGTTTGAGCCATGAAGCGTGCGACAGTTCTGGTTGCGATGACGTTGCTGGCCGTGGCCTGCGGCGGTAACTCGAACACTGGGGGTGGTAGCAAGGCGAGCCTCGGCGACATCAGGGTCGGCACTCTGTTTCCCACCACCGGTTCGGTGGCCTCCTCGGGTCTCGACTGCCAGCATGGCGTGGAACTGGCGGCTGACATCCTTAACGGCAAGTACCCGAATATCGACCTGCCCAGGCTCACCGTCGGCAAGATCGTCCTCGACGAGGCAGACACCCAGGGCGATGCCCAGGTCGGTTCCTCCGACGTTGATCGGCTGGTCAACACGGACAAGGTGGTGGCGCTGACAGGAGCCTTCCAGTCTGCAGTGACGATCACAGCAGCCCAGCGCGCCGAGCGCCTCGGAATCCCGATGGTGAACGGCTCTTCCTCCTCGGCGGCCCTGACCGAACAGGGACTCAAGTACTTTTGGCGGGTCGGCCCGTCCGACCGCACGTTTGCGGAGACCTACTTCAAGTGGCTGGCGGCCCAGGCCGCCCAGCACCCGGTCAAGAAGATGGTCGTGATCCACGAGAACGACCAGTTCGGCAACGACGGCGCCAAGGTGGTCTCCCAGTTGGCGCCTGCGGCCGGCATCCAGGTAACCGACATTCAGTACCCCTTCAATGCGACCGACGTCACGCCGCAGATCCAGAACATGCGTCAGGCGGCCCCTGATGCCGTGTTCGTCTTCGCGTTCATCAACGACCTGACGCTGATGTATAAGACGATGGCACAGCTCGGTTACACGCCGCCCATCCTCCTCGGGTTCGGGGCAGGTTACGTTGATCCGAAGTTCGTTCCCAACCTTGCCGGGAAGTCCGATGACGCGGTCACCCGGGCTGCCTGGTCGCTCGAGGTCACACAGAAGAACGCGACCGCCAAGGCGGTCGCAGACGCCTTCAAGGCCAAGTACGGCAACGACATGAACGAGAATTCGGCCCGCGATTTCGAGGCGATGATGACAATCGGCGGCGCGATCGAGGCGACCGGCTCGACCGACCCAGGGAAGCTGCAGGCGTCGATCAACAAGACGAATCTGACCAAGACGATCATGGCCTGGAAAGGCATCAAGTTCGACGACAAGGGCCAGAACTCGCTGGCCGAGGGGATCATCGAGCAGTTGCAGGGCGGGTCGTACAAGGTTCTCTTTCCCCAGAGCGCGGCCAGCGCCCAAGTGATCTGGCCGATCCCCGCAATCTCCGGCCGGTAGCCGCACCTTGGGCGAGATCCCGCAGGCGCTCGTCAGCGGGCTGCTCATCGGTGCCGTCTACGCCCTCGTGGCGGTCGGATTGACGCTCGTGTTCGGTGTCATGGACATCGTCAACTTCGCGCACGGCAACTTCCTGATGGTGGGTATGTACGTCAGCTTCTTCGCCTGGGCCGTGCTGCGGATCGACCCCCTTTTCTCGATTCCCCTCGCCGCGGTCGCCGTCGGCATTCTCGGCGTCGGCACCTACAGGGGCCTCATCAAGCCCGTGCTCAAGGGACCGGCGCTCTCCCAGATCATCGTGACGTTCGGGCTCCTGATCTTCCTGCAGGGAGCAGCGCAGTTCCTCTTCAAGGCCGACTCCCGGGGGGTTCCGAACCCGATCCTGGATACCTTCAAGCTGCAGTTGGGCACCGTCGTGGCCGGTGGCCCCCAACTCGCGGCGGCGGTCGGTGCCGTCCTCTTCACCGGCGCAATCTGGCTGTTTCTGACCCGAACCGAGATCGGCGCAGCCCTCAGCGCCGTCTCCCAGGATCCCGGTGCGGCTCAGCTGATGGGAATCAACCCGGACCGCCTGCACATGCTCGCCTGGGCGATCGCCGGGGCCAGCGTCGGCGCCGCGGCCGGGCTCCTGATGAGCTTTTTCACTGTAGATCCAGGAGCGGGCGGGAACTTCGGCCTGGTCGCTTTCGTAGTTGTCTCGCTGGGCGGCTTCGGCTCCCTTCGAGGAGCGCTGGTGGCGGGGCTCTGCCTGGGCGTCGTGCAGGACCTGGTCGGGCTTTATTCACCGCCCTATGCGTTCGGGGCCGTTTTCGCGCTCTACCTGGTCGTGATTTTGATCCGGCCCCAGGGACTATTTGGAAACCGTTGAGCCCGGCCGGATGATTCGCCGTTTCCTCCCCGTCATCGTGGTGGGAACGCTTCTCGTCATCTACCCGTTCGTGGTCAAGGACGCCTTCTGGCAGAACCTGGCCATCCTGGCCCTGGTCGGGGCCGGTGCGGCTGCCGCCTGGAACCTGCTTGGGGGCTTCGCCGGCCAGGTGTCGTTCGGCCACTCGATCTTCTTCGGGATCGGCGCCTACACCACCGGCTACCTGCTGGTCCACTACGGTCTGTCCCCGTGGCTGGGAATGGTCGCCGGCGCGTCACTCGCCATGATCGCCGGTATCGTCATCGGCTTCCCCGTCTTCCGCCTCCGCAGCCACTACTTCTCGATCGCCACCATCGCTCTCCAGCAGCTCGCCTTCGTCATCGCGCTCAATTCGAACGCGCTGGGTTCGGCGACCGGGCTGCAGCTGCCGCTCAAGGAGGACAGCCTGGCGAACCTGCAGTTCTCTGTACGCGACCCGACCCCCTATCACCTTGTCGCCCTCGGTCTCTTCGCGTTGTGCAGCCTCTCGGTGTGGCTCTTCCTGCGCGGGCGGCCGGGCAGCTACCTCCGCGCGATCCGCGATGACGAGGAGGTTGCGCGCGCGATGGGCGTGCCGGTACGCCGTTACAAGCTCCTGGCGATCGCCCTATCAGCGGCCCTCACCGCTCTGATGGGCGGCTTTTTTGCGATGTACGCGCTCTTCGTCCAGCCCAGCGCAGTGATCTCGCTGAACCGCGCGATCGAGATCGTCCTGATCGCTGTCCTGGGGGGTGCCGGCACGCTTTGGGGGCCGTTCATCGGCGCCTGGGTGCTCATCTTCCTGGAGCAGGAGACCCGGGTCAGCTTCTCAGGTGGCGGCAGCGGGCTGGACTTCGTGATCTACGGACTGCTGGTGATGATGATCGCCGTCATCGAGCCATCCGGACTGGTCGGCCTGGCGAGGCGCGTTCGCGCCAGGCTGGTGCGCCTGCAGCGCCCGGGCCGAGCCTCGCCTTGAGCCTTCTCGAGTTGCGCGGGATCACCCGGCGCTTCGGCGGCCTCATCGCTGTCAACGACGTACATCTGACTCTCGCTGAGGGCGAACTGACCGGGTTGATCGGGCCGAACGGCGCAGGCAAGTCCACCCTCTTCGCGATCATCTCGGGAGGGATGACGCCGACCTCCGGCCGGATGAGCTTCGCTGGCCGGGATGTCACCGGGTGGTCCGCCGACAAGGCCGCTCGGGCCGGGATCGGACGCACGTACCAAATCGTCAGATCGTTCAAATCGATGACAGCGCTCGAGAACGTGATGGTCGGCGCCTACCTCCGCGAGCGGACAGTCCGCGGCGCGCGATCGGTCGCGAGGATGGTCCTGGACCAGGTCGGGCTGGCCGGAGAGGCCGACCGCCCGGCGGCCAACCTCACCGTGGCTTCGCGCAAACGATTGGAGATGGCACGGGCCCTGGCCACGCGGCCACAGCTCCTGCTACTCGACGAGGTCATGTCGGGGCTGACGCCGGTGGAAACCCGGGAGGCGGTGGCGCTTGTCCGTGAGCTGAACTCCAGTGGCCTCGGCATCCTCCTCGTGGAACACGTGATGGAGGTGGTCATGCCGCTGTCGTCGCGGGTCATAGTGATCGATCACGGCGTCAAGATCGCGGAAGGGACGCCTGCCGAGGTGGCGGCAGACCCACAGGTTCTCGAGGCTTACCTGGGAGCGGACCATGGCGCTGCTTGAGGTCGCCGGTCTGGCCGTCGACTACGACGGCGCCGCCGCCCTGAGAGGGGTCGATCTGGAGGTCCGAGAGGGTGAGATTGTGGCTCTTGTCGGTGCCAATGGAGCCGGCAAGACGACCCTTCTGGCCGCGATCGGTGGTCTCGTGGCGGCGAGCGCGGGCTCGGTCAAGCTCGACGGTCGGGAGCTCCGGGGCCTCGCGGCTCACCAGGTGGCGCGGCTGGGAATCGCGCTGGTGCCCGAGGGGCGCCGCCTCTTTGGCAGGCTGCCGGTATGGCGCAACCTGCTGCTCGGTGCCTATCTGCGCAAAGACCCGCGCTGGCGGGCGCAGACGCTGGCCACGGTCCACGAGCTCTTCCCGGTACTGCACGAGCGCGGCCAGCAACCGGCGGGGACACTGTCGGGCGGCGAGCAGCAAATGCTCGCCATCGGCCGAGCCCTGATGGCGGGCCCGCGCCTACTTCTTCTCGACGAGCCGTCGCTCGGCATCGCGCCGCTGCTGGTGGAGCGGATCTTTGAATCACTGAACCTCATCAACCGGCGCGGAATCACAGTGCTCGTCGTCGAGCAGCGCCTCCGGCAGGCTCTCCAACTGGCCCAACGAGGCTATGTGCTCCAGACCGGTCGAGTGGTTCTCTCCGGTCCGTCCTCGGAACTGCTCCGCAATGAGGATGTGCGCAAGGCCTACCTCGGCCTCTGAGCCCAAGCCTAACTCCCGTATCTTCGACAGAAGTAGACCGGTCGGACGGGTACTTGTGGCGCAGCATTGACAAAATGCCAAATCAGCGATTCAATATGCGGACGTGCAGCCGAGATCAATCAGCGGACCGGCCTCTCTGCGGAATCGAAACCGTGACCTGGTCCTCGACGTCCTGCGCCACCAGGGGGGTGCGAGCCAGGCCGATCTCTCCCGTTTGACCGGACTTTCTCGGTCCACCGTCTCGACCCTCGTCGCCGAGTTACGGGCCGCCGGGCACGTCGCCGAACTTGCCCAGGCCGACCTGGTTCGAGACTCGATCGGTGCCATGGGACGGCCGCCCGCGCTCCTCGCTCTCGATCCGTCAGCCGGGTGCGCGATCGGCATCGACTTTGGACACAGCCACGTGAGGGTCGCGCTGTCTGATCTCTCGCACCGCATCCTCAGGGAGCGCGAGTGCACGATCGCCGTGGATGATGACCCTGTCGGCAGCCTCGACGTCGCCGCCGACCTCACCAACGAGATGCTCGGCGAGGCCGGCATCGCTCCCGGATCGGTGATGGGTTGCGGTATGGGCGTGCCGGGACCGGTGGATCACCGGACTGGGCGGGTCGGCTCGACCTCGATCCTCCCGGGCTGGCTGGGGATCCGCGCCGCCGAGGAGATGTCGCGGAGGCTGTGCCTCCCGGTGGTCGTGGATAACGATGCCAACCTCGGGGCCCTGGCGGAAGCCTCCTGGGGTGCCGCCCGAGGCTGCGAGCACGTCGCGTACATCAAGGTCTCGAGCGGAATCGGAGCGGGCCTGGTCCTGGGCGGGAGGCTCCACCGGGGCGCCAACGGCACCGCCGGTGAAATCGGTCATGACATCGTCGACGAATCCGGTCCGTTCTGCCGCTGTGGCAATCGGGGCTGCCTGGAGGCGGTCGCGGGAGGGGCCGCCATTACCGAACAACTCAACCGAAGCCGAAAGGAGGCGCTGACCCTGACCCAGATCCTGGACTTCGCCGACGACGGCGACCTCGCGTGCCGGAGGGTGCTTGCCGAGGTCGGACGCCAGATCGGGGTTGCGGCTGCAAAACTCTGTAACCTCGTGAATCCGGATCGAGTCGTGCTCGGCGGCCTCCTGGCACGAGCCGGCGACCTCGTGATCGAGCCGATGCGGGAGTCGGTCCGGCGTTTCGCCGTCGACTCGGCAACGGACATCGTCGAGATCGTCCCCAGCGCTTTCGGCGAGCGCGCCGGCGTGTTCGGCGGACTGGCGCTTGTTCTTCGTGATGAATCACCTCTTTTCAATGAGCGGCTCCGGGCTTCCATGCAGGGGAAGGCCGGTTGAGCTGGCGGTCGGCATTCGTGCTACCGGAAGAAAACCTGCGCATTCAAACAACGGAGGAGTGGAATTGAGAACTTTGCGGATCGTGACAACCTTGCTCGCGGCGGCGCTTTTGACGCTCGCCTGCGGCGGCAGCAGCGGAGGGAACTCGGGTTCAACCGGAAGCACGGCCAAGAGCTACAAGATCGCGCTTCTCCTGCCTGAGTCCAAGACGGCTCGGTACGAGAGCAAGGACAAGCCCCTGTTCACGGCCAAGCTGCAGGCCCTCTGCCCCGGCTGCACCATCCTGTACAGCAACGCAAACCAGGACGCGGCCCAGCAGCAGTCACAGGCCGAGGCAGCGATCACCAACGGCGCCAAGGTCCTGGTCCTGGATGCGGTCGACGGCGCCGCGGCCGCGGCGATCGCGATCAAGGCGAAGGCCGCCAAGATTCCAGTGATCTCCTACGACCGGCTGATCACCGGAACGGACGCTGTCGACTATTACGTCTCGTTTGACAACGCGAAGGTCGGTCAGCTCCAGGGCGACGCCCTTCTCAAGGCCCTCAACGGAAAGGTCGGCGCGAGCGTCGTGATGATCAACGGCGCTCCGACCGACAACAACGCCAAGCTCTTCAAGCAGGGCGCCCACAGCGTGCTCGACGGCAAGGTCACCATCGCCAAGGAGTACGACACTCCCGACTGGAGCCCCGACAAGGCGCAGAGTGAGATGACGCAGGCTCTCACGGCCCTTGGCAACAAAGTCGATGGCGTGCTCGCCGCAAACGACGGAACCGGCGGTGGCGCCATCGCCGCAATGAAGGCGGCGGGGGTCAAGCCATTGCCTCCGGTGACGGGCCAGGATGCCGAGCTTCCTGCGATCCAGCGCGTCGTGACCGGCGACCAGTACATGACCGTTTACAAGGCGATCAAGGCGGAGGCAGAGGCCGCGGCACAACTCGCGTTCACTCTCGCTGACGGCAAGACCCCGGACAGCTCGCTGGTAAACGGAAAGACCAACAACGGCAAGGTCGACGTCCCTTCGGTCCTGCTGGTCCCCGTCGCCGTGACGAAGTCCAACGTCCAGACCACCGTGGTCGCGGACGGGTTCTGGACCAAGAGCGACATCTGCACAACGGAATTCGCGGCTGCATGCACCGCAGCGGGAATCTCCTAGAGTTTCCATTCGGTCATCATCTTCCGGCGGGCGGATCGAACCGCCCGCCGGAATCCCACCTTCCTTTTCAACTGGGAGTGACGCAGCAATGGCAGTGGAGACCCGGACGCCGCTCCTGGAGTTGAGGAAGGTTTCGAGGCGCTTCGGCGCTGTGCAGGCCCTCGACGGGGTTGACTTCGAGGTGTACGCGTCCGAGGTCGTGGCGCTGGTCGGCGACAACGGTGCCGGCAAGTCGACGCTGGTCAAGGCGATCGCCGGGATCAACCTCCCTGATTCAGGAGAAATCCTGTTCGAGGGGAGGCCGGTCACCATCACCGGGCCGCGCGACGTCGCACGGCTGGGAATTGCGACCGTCTACCAGGACCTCGCCCTGTGCGACAACCTCGACGTGGTCAACAATCTGTTCCTCGGCCGCGAGGACATTGGGCATGGGGCGCCACTCCTCAGCGAGGAGACGATGGAGCGCCGCGCGGTGGATGTCCTCAAGAGCCTCTCGGTCAAACTCCCCCACGTCAGAACGCCCATCGCTTCGCTGTCGGGTGGACAGCGGCAGTCCGTCGCGGTTTCGCGCTCGGTCATGTGGGATGCGAAGGTCGTCCTCCTCGACGAGCCCACCGCGGCCCTCGGGGTGGCCCAGACCAAGCAGGTCCTGGAACTCATCAGGCGGCTCCGAGACAAGGGTCTTGGGGTTGTGGTGATCAGCCACAACCTGGCCGACGTCTTCGAGGTCTGCGACCGCATCGTCGTCCTGAGGCTCGGCCGCAGGATCGCTGACTTCCGCGTCGCGGAGGCCACTCGTGAACAGGTCGTTGCCGCGATCACCGGGGCCACCAGCCAGTTCATCCAAGACGCCACCAACGGCAGGGCAGCCAAATGAGCGAAGCGACGACGGGCGCGGTTGAGCAGGGCGGGTTCACGACCTGGCGGCGCGGTCTCCAAGAGCGCGTGATGCAGGGCGATGTCGGCTCGCTGCCCGTCATCCTGGGCCTGGTCCTGATCTGGGTGACCTTCCAGTTCCTCAATCCCAACTTCCTGTCGCCGCGCAACCTCACGAACCTGGTTCTTCAGATCGCCGACATCGGGACCATCGCCGTCGGCATCGTGCTGGTGCTCCTGCTCGGCGAAATCGACCTGTCGGTGGGCGCTGTCAGCGGACTCTCGGCTGGTGTGGTGGCGGTCCTCAATGTGAAGCAGGGCGTCCCAGCGCCACTTGCGATTGCCCTGGGTGTCCTCACCGGCGCGGCCATCGGGGCACTCCAGGGCAGCTGGTTTGCCCGCTTCCGGATCCCCAGCTTCGTCGTGACCCTCGCCGGGCTCCTGGCCTGGCAGGGCGTCCAGCTCTACGTTCTGGGGACCACTGGGACGATCAACGTATTCGACCCGACCATCGTCAGCCTGGCGGGATCGTTTATCTCCGTCCAGGCGGGTTGGGTGCTGGCTGCTGTGGTGATCGTGATCGTCGCCGTCGACGCCTACGTCGCGAGGCGGCGGCGGGTGGCGGCCGGCCTCGACGTCGCGCCAATCGTGGGAGTCATCATCCGTGTGACGCTCACGGCTGGGGTCGTGCTGGCATCGGTGGAGGTCCTCAACTCGGATCGCGGCCTGCCGTCGGCGCTCTTGATCCTCCTCGGCTTCGTCGTCTTCTTCGACCAGGTGACCAAGAGAACGAAATTCGGACGGTACATCTTCGCTGTGGGAGGCAATGCGGAGGCGGCCCGCCGCGCGGGCATCTCGGTCAATACCATCCGCGTGGCCGTATTCACAATTGCCGGTGCGATGGCCGCCTGCGGTGGCATTCTCGCGACCTCGCGGCTGCTGGCCGTCAACCAGTCCTCAGGCGGTGGCGACGTCTTGCTCAATACGATCGCGGCGGCGGTCATCGGGGGCACCAGCCTGTTCGGGGGCAGGGGCTCGGTCTGGAGCGCGGTGAGCGGTGCCCTCGTCATTGGCTCCATCTCGAACGGGATGGACCTGCTCGCGTTCTCCTCGGCGATCAAGTTCATGGTGACCGGAGGTGTGCTCCTCGCGGCAGTCACCATCGACGCCGTGGCTCGCCAGGGACGTCAGGCAGCGGGGCGCGCTTAGCGGACTCGAGAAGGTGGGCCCTCGTAGATCGCATCCGCGGGGTTCTTCGAAGGGATCGGCCGCCTGCGTCAAGCGACGGGTCCTCGCCTAAATGCGGCGGGTCAGCAGCGGTCCCACGTCATTCGCGTGGAGGCGGCGTCGGGGCCCCGAGCCTCGAGATTGAGTCTGTTCCCAACGAGTTCAATCTCACGGGTCAGTGTGTGGCCGCACATGTTCGGGTTGAGACTGACCTCCACGTGGTGACGGACCTGCGAGCCATCTACCTCGT
>JAYUBK010000198.1:0-5135 GCA_043740835.1 Chloroflexota bacterium | reverse complement strand
CGGGCATCGAGCTCGCGAAGTGTCATTAGGGGGGATCTCCTTTTGGGATTAGGGGTTGTTGGGTTGCCGACGACGCGCGCGGGACCGTGGGGGGCCTTGCAACACCCCACCGATGGCCGGTTTACGTGAACTCGATTCGGTGATGTTCCTGCGATCTTCCATAGGTGGCGGCTTTACGTGAACTCGATTCTCTCGGGCGCATGAGGTCGCTACTACATCGGGTGATGTACCTCTGGCGAACTTCCAGCGCCGAGGGGTTTACGCCCCGGCGCTGGGCTCATATGCCCGCCGAGACAATTAGGGCGTATTGATCTTGAGGCATGACCGGGTTCGAATCCCTCTCGCTCCGCCACTGTCTTGTCTCAGGACATCGTGCACGCCTGTGGCAGGACATTGTGCACGGGCCAGCGTCCGCCGAGCGGCTGATAGGAGCGGGTCGGGTCGAGGGTGAGAGCGCGTAGCAGCTCGCCGTCGGTGGTGACGATGCGGACGTCGGCGCCGGCGACAAGGAGCCTGACCGTGCGGTTCTTGTGTGCGACCCCGACCGGGATGTGGCGGAGGCGTCCCAGGTAGCGCAGGGTCAGCTTGCCGAAGCGGTCGACCTTGTCGCGACGGACGCGGTGGTCGACCGGAACCGGCTGGTCGGGCTTTGAGGCGGCTGTTGAAGACGGCGGCCGGGGTTTGGCGGTCGAGGGCCCGGTGGGGTCGGCGGTGGTTGTAGTAGTCGCGGAAGACGTCCAGCTGGCGCTGCAGGTCGGCCAGCGAAGCGGCTGCCGGTTGCTTGGCCAGAAAGCGCTTGAGGGTCTGATGGAGGCGCTCGACCTTGCCGCAGGTCTGTGGATGGTAGGTGCTGGAGTGTTTGGGTTGGATGCCCAGGCGGGCCAGCTCGAGCTCGAGGAGCACCTTGCCGCGGCGGGAGCGGCCGGTGAAGACGGCGGCGTTGTCGCTGAGCAGGGAAGCGGGCAGATCGAACTCGCGGGCGGCGGCATGGAAGGTGTCGACGACGTCGCCGGCGCGGACGGTGGGAAAGACGCGGGAGGCCAGAAACAGGCGCGAGTGGTCGTCTTCGAAGTTGAGGATCTCGACTGGGCGGCCATCAGCCAGGTGCCAGGGAGTGGCGTCGACCTGCCAGGTTTCGTTGGGCAGCTCGGCGACGAAGCGGACGAAGGAGCTACGGGGGCGCTTCTGCGGCTGCGGCGTGATCAGGCCGTGGCGCTTGAGGATCCGCCAGATGGTTGCGGCCGAGGGTGGCGCCGGGAAACGCTTGCCGAGGTGGTAGAGGAGGGTCTGGGGACCCCCGTCGTGACCCGCCTCGACGAGCTCAGTGCGGAGCTGGATGACCTCGGCTTCCATCTCCGGGCAGGTCTTGGTGGAGCAGGAGTGCGGCCGGCGCGAGCGCGGCTCCAGGGCCGCATGGCCGCCCTCCCGAGAGCGCTCGAGCAGCTTGTAGATCCACCTACGCGAGATGCTGTGAGCCCGGGCGAGTTCGGTCGGGCTCCGGTGTTCCAAGACAACCGCGTCGACGATGTAGCGACCGAGTCCTGACATTTGCCACCTCCGAGTTGGTGGCATGCACTATGTCCTGCGACATCTGTGAACTATGTGGTGAAACCAGACACCCTCCCTTCCCGCCACCTCCCTTCCCGCCATCGTCCCCCCTCCGCCATCCGACCCGACGCCTCCTATAGGGGCGCGAACCGGCGCCGCATAATGGTGGTCGATGCCAGGTCCGGAGGAGGAGAGGATCGTCCATGCCATTTCTCTATACGAGGAGGGCCTCGCCGCATTCCGCGCCGGCGACCAGGCGCGATCTCGGCAACTCAACCACGAGGTTCTTCTAATTGGGCGCGAGATCAAGGATCCCGCCACCATCGTGAGAGGCCTGATCGGGCTAGCACGAATCGCATTCCGGGAGAAGGACCACCCGACTGTGAGGTCACTCTGCGATCAGGCTGGCCCGTTTTGGGAGCAGCTGAAGGACCGCTCACAGGTGACCAGCCCAATTCATCTTCTGGCCGAGTCGGCCCGCCTCGAGGGTGACATCGCTCGGGCCCGAGCTCTGTATGACAGGAGCATCGCCTATGCCAAGGAGGCGGGCGACGTCCGCATGCTCGCGATTGAACTCAATAACAAGGCGTTCCTCGAGATTCAGGCGGGCAACATTGACGAAGGGGAAGGGCTTGCCAGGGATAGCCTGCGGCTCTTTCGAGACGGAGCCGCACACGTCGCGCGGGCAACTGATGGCGCCTACTGCCTTCTCGCACTCGGCTCGATCGCGGCCCAGAGGGGTGAGGGGGTTCGTGCAGCATCTTTGCTTGCCGCATCGGAAACCATTCTCGCCACGAATCACGCCATCTTCGATCCTGGTGACAAGCCATTGTTCGACCAGGGCTGCGCACTTGCCAGGAACCAGTTGGGCGAGGCGCAGTTTCTGGCTGCCTGGGAGCGCGGCTCGTCGATGGGCGCCAGCCAAGCGTTCACGACTGGTATTGAAGGGACCTGAAACCCGCAGTCGAGTTGGTTCGAGGCGACACCAGGCCGCCGCCCTGGCGGTTGAGGCGCAGCACTCCACGAGACCCCGCCGGCGCTAGCCTGAGGGCTGTCCTCGACGTCAACGTACTCGGGGGTTACCAGACGAATGAGGTCAACTTAGAGGTGACTCCTGCGCGAAGTTCGAAAAGTGTCCACGCCACCTCCCTTCCCGCCAAGCCGCCACGGCGGCTCGTCGGAGCCCCTGAGCTTCGCGCAGGGACCCGCGTTAAGACGAGGGGCTCGCCCCAGGCGGGGTCCCCGCAGGGACGCCGCCTCCCCCCTCGGCCCCGCCTCGCGTGACGGGCCGCGCCGTGCGCGGCCTGAGCCTGGGCTGACCAAGTAGGAACGAGCGCGCCTCGCCGCTGCCCCGCTGTTCAGGCTGTGTTGTGCGCCAGGAACTCTGTCACGTGAGGTAACACGAGCGCGCTGCTGAGGAAGGCGTTGATGTGGCCAAGCCCAGCTAGCCTGACCCGGCGCGCATTCGGCATTCGGGCGACCGCTACCTGCGTTTCGTCCTCGGGATCCTCGAGCTCGCCGGTCAGGATGAGAGTTGGCGCCGCCACCCGGGGAAGCGCCTCCCAATCGTTCCAAGTCCAGTTTCTGGTTGACTCGAGATAGCCGATGAATTGCTCGATGTCGGTCGCGCGGATCCGCTCCTTCATCCACTCCGGAACCGGTTCCCGCTCATTGACGTCGAACCTGTCAATCAGCTTCTTCCAACCGTGTTCGCGGAACTCGGAGACTCGGCGCGCGACCATCTCCGCCAGCGCCTCGGGCGTTGTCTCGCCGAGGCCGCCGCTCCCCACCAGCGCTCGGATCCGAACCGAATGATCATCAGCCAATTTCAGCCCGACGTCGATTCCAGCGGAATAGCCCCAGAATGCGCATTTTTCGATCTCCAGCTCGTCCAGTAAGGCAAGCACGTCGGCCGTGTAGCGGTCGAGGTGGTGAGCCTCGGCGCCCCGAGGGCGATCGCTCTCGCCGTGCCCGCGATGGTCAAACAGAATGCACCGGTACGAGTTCGAAAGTGGCTCCAGGTATCCGGCTGCGCGCCAGAGTTGCGAATCGCAGCCGGCGCCGAGGTGGAGAAGGAGCGGTGGGCCTTCGCCTTGTATCTCGTATTTGAGACGGATCCCGTCAGGCGAGATGAGGAAGGGCATGACAGCAATTGTCACGTGTCTACCGGGTTCCGGTCTTGTTTGATTCGTTCGCCCACCGCGAATCGAAAGTTCGAAAAGCATCCACGACACCCCGCCAATCTGAAACCGACAGGGGTCGCTGCCACCCTGTGCAGGAAGGAGATCCATACTTGGCCAGTGGGGTTGGATTGGAGCGTCGGGCGGTACGAAACCACTGCTGAGGAACTCAGTCCGGTAGCTGCCGCCGTGGTCGAGCTGGCGGCGATCTCGTCAGGGGACAGGGTTGTCGACGTCGGCTGCGGCACGGGAAATGCTGCGCTTCTGGCTGCGCTTCAAGGGGCTGATACCACCGGCGTCGACCCGGCGGCCCGGCTCCTCGACGTTGCGCGTGCCCGAGCCGCAGAGAGCGGCATCAGGGCCACGTTCGTCCAGGGCGACGCGGCATCGATACCTGTTGCGACGGCCAGTGCAGACGTCGTTCTCTCGGTATTCGCTGCGATCTTCGCTCCCGATCCCGTCGCCGCCGCAGCTGAGATGGCCCGGATTACTTCTCCGCGAGGCCGTATCCTGCTGACCGCTTGGATTCCCGAGGGTGCAATCCAGGACTGTGTCGGCATCTTTCAGAAGGCGGTTGCTGAGGCAATCGGGAGGCCTGCCGGCCCGCCCCCCTTTGCCTGGCACGAACAGAAGGCGCTGGCGAGCCTCTTCGAGGCCCACGGCTTCTCGGTTGAGGTTGAAACGGGAGATCTCGCGATCACCGCGTCGTCGGCGCGCGAATACCTGGAGATCCAGGGCCGCGACCATCCCATGTCCGTCGCCGGCCAGGCGTTGCTCGCCTCCCGCGGCGTGGGGGATGTGGTCGCGGAGCGTGCGCGTGGCGTGCTGGAGGCCGCCAACGAGGATCCGGGGGCTTTCAGAGTGACGAGCCGCTATGTGATCGCCACCGCCACCCGAGCCTGAGGCGAAGCGTCGGCAGCTCTAGAAGCGTGGATACGGGTGCACTCGTAAAAAGTTCGAAAAGTGTCCACGACACCCCGCCAAATCCTCTTTTCTGAATACAGATTAGCTTCTGACACTCACTTTTCTGGCGTTTTCACCCTCCTGTCGAGCGGCCAGACGATGTGGACTGTGCGGGTGCGCGGTGTTTCGGTGTTCGGCCGCGATCCAGGGCGGGAGCTTGGCGCCCGTGTTGCGCTCCAAGTGAGCCATTGTGGCTCGTGGCAGCTGGAGGAGGCTCAAGCCTTGAGCACCTTCGATTCCATCCTCACCACCTGGCTCAAATACAGAGTCCGCGAGGTTTACAACCCCAAGCCAACGTCGCGGCCATCTTGCTCAGCGCCCATTTGTGTCCGGCGGCGTCGCCCGGTCAGGGCTCGGCAGTGGCCGTCACGGTCAGGCTGCCGCTATTCACCGCCACTCCGACGTGGTCGAGCGGCTGCTTCCCGGTTGCCGGCAGACTGACCC
>JAYUBK010000197.1:0-5151 GCA_043740835.1 Chloroflexota bacterium | reverse complement strand
CGATCACGACGCCGTCGGGGCCGCTGCGCGGCAGCTTGGCGACGAGGTCGAGACGGTTGGCGGGCGCGAACAGCAGGCTTCGCAAGCGGCCCGGCAGCGCGCCACGAGCGGACCGCATCAGACCGGCGCCACCGCGTGATGCCGCGACTGCGCCGGCCGTCGCCAACCCACGGCCGCCTCCATGCGCCGGATCAGTTCCCCGCGAAGTTCCTCTCCCGGCACGACCGCGTCAACGTAGAGGTCGGACGCGAGGCGAAGCAGGTCGAGGTCGCGGGAGTATTCCCGGCTGCGGTCCTCCAGGAAGCGGGCCCGTTCCTCGGGATCATCGATCTGGTCGATCTTGCGCGCGAAAACTGCCCGCACGGCTGCCTCGGCCGACATCGCGCCGATCTGCGCGTCGGGCAGTGCAATGGTCGCCCGGGGCTCGAAGCCAGGGCTCGACATCGCGTAGTAGCCGGCCGCATACGCCTTCCGAAGCACCACGCAAAAGCGCGGCACCGAGGCGCTCGACATGGCGGTGATGAGTTTGGCGCCGTGTCGGATGATGCCCTGCCGCTCCACCGCCGACCCCACCATGAACCCCGGGATGTCGGTGAGAAAGAGGAGCGGAATGTTGAAGGCGTCGCACCAGGAGATGAACCGCGCCGCCTTGTCGGCCGAGTCCACGAAGATGGCGCCACCTTTGACCCGGGGCTGGTTGGCGACGATGCCGACCACGCCGCCGTCGATGCGTCCCAGCCCGACCACGATCTCCGCCGCCCAGCGCTCCTTGACCTCGAAGAACGAGGTCTGGTCGACCAGTCGTTCGATCACCCGCCGAACGTCATAGGAGGCGCGAGGATTCGCGGGAATCAGATCCGCCCAGTCCGACCGTTCGGGGTCGGCGGCAGCAGCCCGAGCGGGACGGTCGAGGTAACTCTGCGGGAGGTATTCGAACAGCCGGCGGAGCGCGTCGATGGCGGCGGCGTCGTCGCTGAACAGCTGATCCCCACTTCCGGAAACCGTGGTGTGCATGCGCGCCCCGCCCATCTCCTCCAGCGAGACATCCTCGCCCACCACGACCTTGACGACGCGGGACGAGGCCAGGCTCATCGACGCGTTGCCGTCCACCATTCCGACCCAATCGCAGAAGGCGGGCATGTAGGCGCCTCCGGCCGCCGCGGGACCGAAGAGGACGCAGAGTTGCGGGACTCGACCGGAGAGCCGGACCTGGAGGTGGAATATACGAGCAGCACCCCTGCGCCCGGCAAAGAACCCGAGCTGATCGGTCAGCCGGCCGCCCGCCGAGTCGACCAGGTATATGACGGGCAGGAGGTCGGCGTCCGCCCGCTCGAGAATCCGCACCTGCTTCTCAACCGTGCGGGCGCCCCAGGAGCCGGCCTTGACCGCCGGGTCGTGCGCGATCACGGCGATCGTTCGCCCGCCAAGGGTCGCGGTTCCCGTGACCACCCCGTCGGCTTCGTAGCCCACCTCGACGGAGTTGGCGAGCAGGCCGTCCTCGACCAGGGAGCCGGGATCGACGAGCAGCTCCAAACGCCGGCGCACCGGCAGTTTGGTTCCGAGCCGGGACGGCTCGCCACCCCGCCTGGCGGCACTGGCAGCGGTGCGCATTCGGCTCTCGGTCGATTCCTGGGTCTCTTCCATCGCCAAGCATCGTGACGCGCTCACCGAGGAATTGCAACGAACGTTTGTTATTGAGTATGCTGGCGGCCATGCGGATCGACGTGAGGATGGGTGCCGACCAGCTGTCGGCGCTCCTGGCGGTCCCCTCCACGGGGGTGTTCGCCACGGTCGGAGCCGCCGGCTTCCCACACCAATCGGCGATGTGGTTCCTGCCCGGCGACGGGGAGCTGCTGATGTGGACCTACGCCGCATCGCAGAAGGCCCGAAACCTCGAGCGCGACCCGCGCGCCTCGCTCCTGGTGGAGGTCGGGGCGACCTACCGCGAGCTCCGCGGGGCGGCGATCCAGGGAAGCGTGGAACTGATCCACGACCCCGAGCTGGTGCGCGGAATCGGCCTCGATCTCTACGCCCGATACAGCATTGCCCCGGCAGCCGAGGCCAGGTCCCTGGTCGATTCGCAGCTGTCCAAGCGCGTCGGTCTGCGCCTGCCTTTTGAGAAGGTGGTCAGTTGGGACCATCGCAAACTGCCGTGATGGAGCGAGCACGTCCATGACCAGCGCCAGCGACCTCCTCCTGCCGCGCCTCGAGGGCGACACCTACGAGGAGCTGCGGGCCGGCTTCGCCCTGGAGGTGCCGGACCGTTTCAACCTCGCCGCCAGTTGCGTCGATCGCCACCCGCAGAACGCCCCGGCGCTGATCGCGGTGGGCGGAGACGGCAGCGTTCGGCGCTATTCCTTTGGTGACGTTGCCCGGCTGGCGGGCGCCCTTGCCCGCACCCTTCGCGAACTGGGTCTCGTGACCGGTGACCGGGTGGCGGTCCAGCTCCCGCAATCACCCGAGGTCGCGATCACACACATGGCTGCTTACAAGGCCGGCCTGGTCGTGGTCCCGCTCTCATACCTATTCGGGCCCGACGGCCTCAGCTATCGCCTTGGGGATTCGGGTGCCCGGGTCCTGGTCACCGACAGCGCCGGGATGGGCAAGCTGGACGGCATCTGGAGCGATCTGCCGGACCTGCAGCATGTGATCCTCACCGAGTCTTCGGGATCACGGGACCCACGAATCCTGGAGTTCGACCAAGCCAGCGCCGGGCCCGGGATCAACACGGTCCTGACCGGCGCCGAGGACCCGGCCACCCTGCTCTATACCTCGGGCACCACCGGTCGCCCGAAAGGGGCTCTGCTACCCCACCGGACCCTGCTCGGCAACCTTTCCGGCTTCTGCCTCTCCCACGAATTCTTCCCTCGGGGCGACGACCTCTTCTGGTCGCCGGCGGATTGGGCCTGGGCGGGTGGTCTATTCGATGCTCTCCTGCCGACGTGGTTCTGCGGGCGCTGCATCGTTTCGGCGCCGATCGGACACTTCGACCCGGAGTGGGCCTACCGTTTGATGACCGAGCACGGCGTCAGGAACTCATTCCTCTTCCCGACCGCGCTCAAGATGATGCGGCAGTCGGGTCTGGAACCCCCTCGGGATCTTCGCCTGCGCACGGTTGCCAGCGGCGGCGAGGCGCTGGGCGAAGAGATCCTGGCCTGGGGACGAGAGACGCTGGGTGTGACCATCAACGAGTTTTACGGGCAGACGGAGGCCAATTTCTTCGTTGGAAATTGTGCCAGCCGGTGGCCGGTCAGGGCGGGGTCGATGGGTCGTCCCTATCCCGGCTTCGACGTTGAGCTGCAGTCCGTCGAGGGCGCCTCGGTCCCGGTCGGCGAGGTCGGCGAGGTCGTGCTGCGAACCCCGAGTCCGAATCAATTTCTCGGCTACTGGCAACTCCCCGACGCGACCGCGGGCAAGCACCGCGGCGAATGGCTGTTGACCGGCGATCTCGCTCGCTTCGACGAAGGCGGTTATCTCTGGTTCGAGGGCCGTGCCGACGACATCATCCTCTCTGCCGGATACCGGATCGGTCCCACCGACATCGAGGACTGCCTCCTGCGGCACCCGGCGGTGGCGATGGCCGCCGTGATCGGCGTGCCCGACCCGGTGCGCACGCAGGCAATCAAGGCCTACATCGTCCTGCGCCCGGGCTTCGAACCACTACATGAGCTCGAAGACGCTCTCCGCCAACATGTCAAGGCCCGACTGGCCGCTTACCAATATCCCCGCCAGTTCGAGTTCGTGACCGAGCTCCCGATGACCACCACCGGCAAGATCCGGCGCGTCGAGTTGAGACGGCTCGACGCTGCCAGAGGAGACCAGTAAGCAATGGCAGAGGCAACACCGGACACCGTTAGGGTCGAGCGCCTCGCACTGGCCGGAAGCGAAGCCAAGCTTGGCCTGGTCACCCTCAATCGGCCCGAAGACCTGAACCCGCTCAGCTGGGGAACCGTGCTCGCGATGGGTGACGCCTTCGAGGAGCTCGCGTCCGACCCGGCCGTGCGCCTCGTCGCGGTCACCGGCGCGGGCCGCGCATTCAGCGCCGGTGGCGACCTCAAGCAATACCAGACACTTCAGCGCGATCGGACCGGATTCGCGGAGTTCCTGAAGGACCTGCACGGTCTTTTCGCCCGCGTCTCCCAGTACCCCAAGCCTTACCTGGCGCTCGTCAACGGCATCGCGGTTGCCGGAGGCTTCGAGTTGCTCCTCTACTGCGACCTGGCCTTCGCTTCCGAGTCGGCGCAGATAGGCGACGCGCATCAGCCATACGGGCAGATGGGTGGTGGGGGCGTGCTGGCGATGCTCCCACATGTGGTCGGACCCGCCCGCGCTCGCGAACTGATCATTTCCGGCCGCACCCTCAGCGCTCGTGAAGCGCTGGATTGGGGGCTTGTCTCACGGGTGGTACCCGACGGCTCGCTGGTCGAGGCCGCGCTGGAATTCGGATCCAAGCTGGCAACGCGCTCGCCTCTGGCTGTGGCAAACGCCAAGCGCGTACTGAACGCAGCGTTCTGGGAGGCATGTGGAATCACCTCGGGAATGCGGCTCGAGCTTGAAGCCACCGCTCGCTACTGCACGACGAGCGACGACGTGATGGAAGGGCTCAGCGCCTTCGCCGAGAAACGCGCACCCCGATTCGTGGGCAGCTGAGCGGCTGACTGATCGTCTGGATTGACCGCGCTCCCGCGCGCTCGGCCGCCCCGAAGATCAGCCGGCGGGGCGGAGGTCTGAGAAGTCGTTGATGATCAGCCATTGAGCGGTCCTCGAGTCCCGGGACACGCCCCAGCTCCGGGCGTAGGGCTCGGTCGTCTGCGACAGCGAATTCCCGTTTCGATCGCGCGTGGTGAGGGCGGCGGTTCCGTTGAGGGTGATACCGACAAGTCGCGGAGCCTGGGTGCTGAACTTCGGCAGGAACAACACCAGGGACGCCCGGTCGAAGCGGTAGCTCGTCGTCACGACCACTCCCGCCGAACGGTCACGCCTGATGTCATCGGTGAAGACCTTCAGTCCGTCCACCCTGGCGCCAGACTCTGCCAGCTGGGGATCGAGAGTTCGGCGAGCCTCGGCTTCGATGATCAGGTCCAGCACCAGGTCGTGAGTCATCTGGGCCGCAACCTGCGGCGTCAGGCCGGGATCGAACTCCTTGATTGT
>JAYUBK010000196.1:0-5181 GCA_043740835.1 Chloroflexota bacterium | reverse complement strand
CGTCCTTCACCGCGACCTCCACGGTGGCTCCGGCCGGACTCCACTTGCCCGCGTTGTCGAGGAGATTGGCGATCGCCCTCTCGAGACGGCCGCCGTCGCCATTGACGGGAGTCGGATCGAGGTCGGTGACAAAGCGCACTTGCGGCCAGTGGCCGGCGGCCTTCTCGGCCACCCCGGCAGTGATGAGATCGAGGCGGACGTCGCCGTAAATGTTCGCCGGCTGGTCGCCGCGGGCGAGGTCGATCAGATCCTGGACGAGGCGGGTGAGCTGCTCGACCTGGCCCACCAGATCGGCGAGCAACCGCCGGCGGTCGGCGACATCGCGGATCTTGCCGGACTCGAGAACCTCGATGTTCGTGCGGAGGCTTGCCAATGGCGTGCGCAGCTCGTGGGAGGCGTCGGCGACCAGTTGGCGCTGGCTGCGCAGTGAGTCGTCGAGCGCCGCGAGCATCGAGTTGAAGTTGAGGGCGAGCCTTCCGAGCTCGTCCTTGCCGGTCGCCAGGACTCTCTGGGACATGTCGCCCGTCGCGGTCACATGCTCGACCGCCGCGGTCAGGCGCAGCACGGGTCGGAGTGCTGCGCGGGCTACGAGGAAGCCGAGGATGGACGCGATCAGCACTCCCCCGATCAGCACCAGCAGGAGGACGATACGCAGCTGGGCGAGGGTGTCGTCGACCTCCGTCAGGGGCCGGGCGACCTGGATGCCGATGCCCGAGACGACGTGGTGTGTCAGCACCCTGAGGTGGACTCCCTTGAGGACGGCGTCGGTGAATTGGTCGGGCGTCGTGCCCGCCGCGATCTGCTTGTCCACGGTCCGGATTGGCAGGTTCACGCTTTCGTTCGGAAGCAGCGCGGCATGTCCGGAGGCGTCGATCAGCTGGACGTAGCCCGTTGGTCCTCCCAGGATCGGCGACGGAAGCTCGAACGTGTAATGAAAGAAGTCGCCTCGGCCCTGCTCGACGTGCACCTCGCCGGCAAGCTGGGTGAGGTTGCTGTCGACTCCAGTCACGAGTTGCGCCTGAACGGCGAAGTAGAGGGCCGCCGAAGCGATCAGAATCGCCAGCGCCACGGCTGCCGCCGCGAGGACGGTGAGCCGCTTTCCGAAGCTCATCCGTCCTTGAGCGCGTAGCCGACACCCCTCACGGTCTGGATGACGCGGGGCTCGCCGTCGGCCTCCAGCTTGCGACGCAGGTAGGAGACGAAGACTTCGAGGGCATTGGAACTGGCACCGAAGTCGTAGCCCCAGACGCGTTCGAAGATCTGCCGTCGGGTCAGCACGACGCGCGGGTTCTCCATCAGCAACTCGAGAATCCTGAACTCGGTGAGCGTGAGGTCGACCTGCCTGTCGCCGCGCCTGGCCTCCATTCGGGTCGGATCGAGGGTGAGGTCGCCGAAGCGGAGGGCCGGGCCTTGGGGTGCCCCGCCGGCCCTGCGCAGGAGGGCTCTCACCCTGGCCAGGAGTTCGATCAGAGCGAATGGCTTGACGAGGTAGTCGTCCGCGCCGGCATCGAGGCCGGCGACGCGATCGTCAACGGCGTCCCGGGCGGTCAGCATGAGGACGGGCGTGCGGTTGCTCTGCGCTCTCAGCCGGCGGCAGACCTCGAGGCCGTCGATCCGCGGGAGACCGAGGTCGAGGACGATGGCGTCATGCCGCGCCGGGTCGGCCATCTGTATTGCCTGGAGCCCGTCGCGGGCGAGATCGACGTCGTAGCCCTCGAGTTTCAGCGCACGCTCAAGCGCATCCCTGAGGCTGGGATCGTCATCGACTACCAGGATCCGCACGTGTTGGGGAGTCTAGGATTCGCGGCTTAAGAAATCCTTGTCCGGCATTCCTGCTTTCAGCGGTTCCGAGTGCGGTTTCCCGGGTGAGGTCATGACAGTCGATGATTCAGGACCGGCTGCGGGAACGAAAAGGACCCCGCTGGTCCCGACTTTTCGTCGGGGGCGGGGTCCTTTCGCGGTGGTCTCGGACTAGCCGAGCTTCACGCGGGCGGCGCGGGGGCCCTTGGGGCTGGCCTCGACCTCGAACGTGACGCGCTCGCCACCGTTCAGGCTGTCGAAGTCGGCCTCGGTCCCGCTCCGGTGAAAGAAGTACTCCTTGCCATCTTCGGCGGCGATGAAGCCAAAACCGCGATCCTGCACGAGCTTCTTGATGGTTCCGTTGGGCATCTGGGTGTCTCCTGTTCTCGAACAATTTCCCGTTCTAACGCGCGGGGTGTTCGAGAAGCGGCAACCCTGAGCGAAGCATCACCCGCTTAATTCGAGTGATCGGCGGTCATTGTACCCGAATTGAGGAAATCGGATCTCAACCATCCGACCAAGCCACATTGTCTTTGGGGAATAATGTTACACTCCCGATATCAGATCGATGCAGGTGGCCTGGAACCACGCCTGTCCTCCCGCAGGAGTTGCAGCGACATCCTTCCACGCGCTGCCGCAGCACATGCGGGACACCCGGAGTTGATCCGCAGAGCAGTTTCAACCGACCAGGAAGGCAACGGGCGGGCACTCGGCGCGCTCGCTGACGTCTCCCGTCAGCTCGAGGCGAGCCGCGATCTGCCGGACTTCTTCGGCCGCATGAGCCGGAGCGTCGCCGCCCTTCTCCCGTGCGGGCGGGCCGCCTTCTGGCTTCTGGATCCCGATGGTGGCTGCCTCCGTGTGCAGCCGGAGGCGTTTGGGATCCCGTTTGGATCGCATCTCGCGGTGTCGTGTACCGCCGATGGCCACGGGATGGCCGAGCGCGTCGTCCACGATGACTGGACGCTGCTCGGCGACGTCCCGCGTGGCGGGCCCGACGGAGCCGACCCCCTGGTGGACCTGCTGCGCCGGTTCGGAGACGGCAGCACCCTCTTCGTCCCCTGGCGCGCCGGCGATCGGCACCTGGGAGCGGTCAGCGCATTCGATTCGCGGTCGCCCGGTGGCTTTACCGAGGAGGATGCCCACCTCCTGCGGCTCATCGGGCTCGGCGCGGGGCTCGCCTGGGATCGGCGGCGGACAGAGGAAACGGTGCGCCGGCGGCGAGACCACGAGGCCGCAGGCCTGCGCGCAGAGACGGATCGTGTCACCTCTCTTGAGCATGTGAAGTCGGACTTCCTGAAGCTGGCTTCACACGAGCTGCGAGCGCCCGTGGCGGTGCTCCGCGGTTACCTCTCAATGATCTCCGACGGGAGCTTTGGAGATCTCAAGAACCCGCGCCTCATGCACCTTCTTCCCATCCTCGAGGGCAAGGTCGAAGAGATCGACCGGCTGGTTGCCGAGATGCTCGAGACGGCTCGACTGGACGATGAGCGCCACTATCTTCGGCTGGACGACTTTGATCTCTGCGGGCTGGTCCGGAGGATGGTTCGCGCGTCGGACGGAAAACGGGACGGTCGCCATCCGCTTGCCCTGCTGATGGGAAAGTCGCCGGCGCCGGTGCGGGCGGACCGCGAGCGCGTCGAGATGATCGTCAGCAACCTCGTCGACAACGCCATCAAGTACTCGCCTGAGGGCGGCGACATTGATGTGGAATGCCGCGCCGAGACGGCCCGGGGGCTGGTGCAGGTGGTCGTCAGCGACCAGGGTCTGGGTATCGCCGCTGCGGAAATGCCCCGGCTGTTCACCCGCTTCGGCCGCATCGTAACTCCAGAAAACGCACATATCCCAGGTACCGGTCTCGGCCTTTACCTGGCCCGCGAGCTCGCACGCCTGCACGGGGGCGACCTCACGGCGACATCCGTTGCGGGGCACGGCAGCGCTTTCACACTAACCCTTCCGCTGGCCGAAGGAGCCTAGTCGGAGTCCACCGGCCGGAGGGGTATCTCGAGTTCGAAGGTGCCTGACGTGAAAGTTGCCGTCAGCTCCGGGAAGACCGCGCGGAACACATGCATGGCATGCGTGTTCTCGCCCAGTACCGTTGCCCTGAACCGGGACAACCCCGCCGCTCGCGCCTTGTCCGCGATCTCCCGCAGGAGTTGCGGCCCGAGGTGCCGTCCCTGGTGGGCATCCTCGACCAGGATCGCGACTTCCGCCGTGTCCGGCTCGTCGCCGAGCGCGTAGCGGACCACGGCGACGATCTCGCCACCCTCTTCGGCCGCGATGGCCACCTGCGAGTGGCCGTCGTTGTCGGCCAGCTGCCTCAGGCCCGCGGGGTCGATCTCGTGGATCATCGCGAAGAAGCGGTTGTAGACGCTTTCGGGCGAGAGCCGGCCGAAGAGCCGCACGAGAAGCTCCTCGTCGGCGGCGATCAGCGGCCGGTGGATCATGGTCAAAGCGACACGTTTCTCACGCGGACGGCGGGACCGGCGGATTGTGCCATGGGGCCGGGGACCGGGAGTTGTCATGGGTTTCGAAATCTCCACGCTTGAAAAGATCGGAATCGAGCGCGCCAGGCTGCCTTTCCGGCGATCCGCGAAGACCCCAAAGGTTAGTGCGCTATTCACCGTAAAGCGCGTTAATCTGATAGCGATTCTGACTACTGACACGCCGTCTACCGGCGACCTGCTTCAAGGCCCGGCTGACTCAATCTCGCGGGTGCGGAGGGCATTTGATGGCTATTCGAACGGCTGAGGCCGCGGCAGGCCTCGATACCGGGGTCCTGCTCCGGGTTCTGACGGACTTCAAGCGTGGCAATTTCTCGGTGCGCATGCCCGAGGACTGGACCGGGACGGCCGGCAAGATCGCCGACACCCTCAACGAGGTCATCGAGGCGAACCAGCGCCTCGGCCAGGAGCTCGAGCGCGTGGGCCGTGTCGTGGGGCGGGAAGGCCGCATAACGCAGCGCGCGGCGGTCGGCAATCTTGGCGGCGAGTGGGCGCAATCGGTCGACTCGGTCAACGAACTGATGGAGAACCTCGTCCGGCCGACGAGCGAGATGGCCCGAGTCATCGGCGCCGTCGCCGGCGGCGACCTTTCGCAGAACATGGCGACGGACCTTGACGGGCGACCGCTGAAGGGCCAGTTCCTCCAGACCGCCAAGACGGTCAACACGATGATGGAGCAGCTCAACGGGTTCGCCGGCGAGGTCACTCGCGTCGCCCGCGAGGTCGGCATCGAGGGAAAGCTCGGCGGCCAGGCCCAGGTGAAGGGGGTCGGCGGGGTCTGGAAGGACCTCACCGACAACGTCAACCTGATGGCCGGCAACCTCACCAGCCAGGTCCGGAACATCGCCGAGGTGACGACCGCCGTCGCCAATGGCGACCT
>JAYUBK010000195.1:0-5197 GCA_043740835.1 Chloroflexota bacterium | reverse complement strand
GGCACTCCCGCCCGCCGCAACCCGCGTCCTTCGGGTGGACCTCATCCCCTTCGGGGTGCTGGCCCAGCCACCTGGCATCCATCCCAGCCTCGACCGCTGGCGGCAACCCGCCCCAGGCCTGTTCCTCGCCGGGGAGGAAGCCCTTGCCTCAAGTCTCAACGCCGCCCTTATTTCGGGTGAACGTGCAGCCCGGGATGCGGTGGCATTTCTGGGGCGGTAACCCGGTCAGGTATGCCTTTTCAGGTCTTTGTCCTATTGGTTGGAACAGCGCTTGAAAAGGAGATCGGAAACATGATCGCAATCAGTAGACTCTTCGCGGCGGGGGTCGGCACTCTCGCCCTTTTGGGCGCCGGATCGGCGCCTGCCCTTGCAAATGACGGTGGGAGCCTCATCCAGTTCGACTCGATGATGGGCGTGACGGCCGACCAGACCAAGGTGGCAAATGATCGCGGCATCAATGGCGGCGGCCTGCCCTGGGTAATCAGCGAAGGCACCGGCGAAGTCGGCCGGGATGGTTCTATCGAGGTAAGGGTGCGCGGCCTCGTGATCCCAAGCCTAGGGAACATCAATCCCGTCAAGACTTTCGGAGTTACCGTGAGTTGCCTGACCCACGGCGGGGTTGTGAACGTCACCACCGGGCAATTTCCTGCCAGCCGTTCAGGTGACAGCGACATCGAGGCGCAGGTCCAGCTGCCAATGGACTGCCAGAGCCCAGAGGTCTTCATGGTATCTCCAAACGGCGCCTGGTTCGCGAAGGCCAATAGCGGCGATCAAGAGGGCGACCGCTAGCCGGACGAGCGTACTGAAGTAATGAACTGCGGCCCGGCGTCGGCGTCGGCGTGGGGACTGCCGTTCAGTTTGATTCTTTCTGAACGGGCCCGGGGACGCACCCCGGGCTCGTCTGGATTTGAATGGGAAATGCCGCTGGCGGAGGGAGTTCAGGTCCGAAGACGTAGACGCCAGTACAGCCAGAGCCCCAAGAACGCAACGAAGACGCCCAGGCCGAGCCATGTCAGCAAAGGACCGCCGGACAAGGCGCCAATCAGCAGCGCGAGGCAAGCCGAGGCGGCCCAGATGATCTTTAGGTTCAGCATCCCCCGGAACTCATGGATGCCACCTTTGCGTCCGAGCCATGACTGGCCCCCGATTCCGAGCAGGGCAGACGCAAAGAGGCGAGTGGAAATCGGGTCGATCTGATGCCAGCCCAGGAGCCTGAGCAGTGGCTCGGGCGCCACGAAGAGAGGAACGCCAACCAGCCAGTCCACTGCGAAATGGGCGGCGAACCAGCGGCGCAACGCGACGGGCACCGCCGTGACTTGCGAAGGCTCGTCTGCCACGGTCAGCACGTAGTCTGCACCCGACGGCCTCGCGCGGTGGCCTTGCAAGCGGGCGCGTTCACCGGTCCCGGCCGTAACCTTCCACGGCGCGCGCGGCGGGATCGGATGGTAACCCGATCACGTAGGGCGTTGCCGTGACCCGCATTGACGACGCTCAGCACGTAAAGGATTGGCGTGACAGAGGTGACGCCAGGCACCGCCCGAACGCGGTCTTCCAGTGAGGCGGCAGCGGGGACGACGCCGTGTGCATGTCACGAACCCAAGCTGAGACACTCACACATCCGCTCCGGAGCGGTCGACATAAGCGCTGATTCGTGACTCGGCGCCCATAACACCCCATGGGGGTACTCTGCCACTGAACAGTTGCCGGCGATCAGGTGGTAGCCGTCACCAGTTCCAGCTGACTAGCCGGCCGGCGTCGCGACGCAGATTTGATTGTTTCGCTGGGGTGTATTGAGCGTGAACTCGACCCGAACAATCGGAGGATGACCGATCGGCAACTTCAACTGCGCCGTCGTTTCACCGTTGTGAATCGTGGCGCGCCACTGCTGAAGAAGGCCGCTCTGGTCCGTGGCAAACGCGATCACCTCGCCCGGCCTGTCCTCGACGACCGTGAGAGTGACGACGGAGCCGTCAAATGTGTAAGTGCCGGAGCAGAGGGGCGCCGCGGGCCGGTTGGCGGTTGGCGACGGGCTGGGCGATCCACCGACCACGGGAGCCGGTCCGTGCTGGGGAGTTCCCCGGTGCCCTGTCGTGAACAGGAGACTGAATGCCACGACTCCGAGTACCAAGATCGCCGCAGCCGCCGCGCCGAACTGCACCATTCGTTGCAAAACCACGTTCTCCCTCCGATTGCGGATCGCTTGCAGGCGCGCGCGAACCAATGATTGAAGCGCGGGATGAGGCGCCGGCAGCATCTCGTCGAACGCACGCCGGATGTCGCTCCTCATCCCCGCAGGACCTCTTCCAGGGTCGCGTCCTTGCGCAGCCGGCGGACAGCCCTGTAAATCCGTGACTTGGCTGAACTCAAGGGCACTCCCATGACGCGCGCCGCGTCCTCGAGTGGCAGGTCCAGGTAAAAGAAAGTGAAAAGAGCGAACTGGTCGTCGCGGTCCAGCCGTTCGACGGCTCGCCGCAGGTCCAGATCGCGCGTGGCCAGATCCTCGGCCGATGGCCCCTGACTCATCACCTCGGGCACCTTGATGACCTGCCACCAAGGCCTGCGTCGCATCGACTTGCACTGGTTGGCGACGATGCTGAGAAACCACGCCCGGAGCCGACCGCGGTCTCCTCTCAGCTGTGTGATCCGCCTCCAGGCGCGCACTGCGGCTTCCTGGACCGCGTCTTCGGCCTCCGCGTGATCATGGAGAAGAAGGGCCGCCAGCTTGAAGGCAGGTTCGAGAAGCGGTGCCAGGAGCACCTCGAACGCTGCGGCGTCACCCGCCACGGCAGCTCGAACCATCTCGTCGTCATCCGCGAATGTCACGTTGATACCCATAAGACGTTGCGACCGGCGCCGAAAGTTTCAGTTGCCGCTTGGGTCCAACGTGTTCAAGATGCGGCGGATGTGCTGCCCGCCGAGGAAACGGAACCATCCTCCGCACACTGGCATTGGATCCTGGTCCGACTCAGCGTCGTATGGCAGCTGCCCCTGGGCCAGCGTAATGCCCGTCCGGGACCTTCCGGAGTGCGAGGAAGATCCTGTCGGTCGAGCCATCGACCGGCCTGCCCCGCTCCGCGTACCGGTGCAGGCGGCGCGAAAGCGCGGGCGGTGGGGCACCAACCCCTCGCGACTCCCTTGCCCTGCGCTCCGCTCGCGCTCGACGAAATCGGAGGTACGGAGCTGCACCATCACCTTACCGCACAAGGCAACCCTCCGAAGAGGGTCGAAATCTCTTTTCGTTCGTAGTAAAGCGCTGCTACTGAACTCGAAATCAGAAGATGGAGCTTAGTTAGATTCGAACTCGGGACCTTTTCCTTCACAAGGAATTGCTCTGCCAGAAGACCTCGGTGACTCCTATGTCGAATATAAGTGCAGCGCTTCCTACCTGTAAGTCACCGGAACGCCTCGACCTTACCGCAAGAAATTCTGCCGCTGAACTTTATTGCGCGGCCTTCAGAGGCGAGGTGCTGCCCAAGCGGCCGACTAATTGCCGTACTTCGCGCATGGACAGTCGCGGGAGGTCCTCATACGCCACAATTTCGATTATCGGAGATGAAGTTGGCCGCTGAAATCTGTCGCATCTCTTGGACCCGCCTCGCAATAATCGCCTTGGCTGCCGCCCTGTCCTCAGGGTGCGGCGCCTCCTCCCAGAACCGAACGGAGACGGTCCAGATTGAACTGCGACCGACCGCGGCAGGCGGCCTGTCCATAGAGCCGCGTGGACGTCATCTGGACTGGCCGGCTGTCACCGTTGTGAAGTTGGTCAACTATGACCTCGTCAGCCACTCGCTCTACTTCGCAGATCTTGGCCAGGAGCTGAGCGTGGAAGGCGCCTCGGCGGATGCACCTGGAGTCGCCTACTACTCATTGGGCCTCCTTCCGCGGGGCAACCACCCTTGGACCTGCCGCGCGCGCTGCCCATCTCCGGCAGCCGACGGATTCCTCCATGTCGCTATGTGGAGTTCACCCGCTTTCGCGGACGCGCTGCGGCTTTGAATTTCGTAATGCCGTCCATCACGAATGTCACGGATGGTGTCCGGCATGATCAGTCGGCTGGCTGGGCGGGAGCGGATTTCTGGCCGCGGAGATGGCCGGACCAATTACGACGGCAGACAGCGTGAACATCGCAGCGAAGATCACGACGGCGATCGCGGGGGCTCGCCATGTGCCGAAGCGCCGCCGGAGCCGGAGTAGGAACGGGATCGATGCGAGGAATCCCACCACTCCGAAGATCGAAGTTCCCAGCGCCCCGGTGAAAAGCGCGACACCGATCAAGAGGCCCGCATGATGGAGGACGTGGGGCGCGAGCCCGCTGACCACGGCAATAGCGCCGGTCGCGATGTTCGAGAGAGCGCCGCGCCTGACGGCGGCGTTGGTTGGGCGTTCGGACTTGGGACTGCTCGCTGCCATCTCAGTCACCTTTGTACGGCCGGACCGACGGCGCCCAAGCGGCGGCTTCGGGATGAACTGCCCTCATCTGGTGAGTGCCAGCGCAGCCGGGATTCAAAGACATCGGGTCTGCGGCCCTCCAATAGCTCGCTTGGCCTGGCGCAGACTGGAATGCTGCGGCTATGGCCGCGGCGAAGAACGGGGCACCGGGCAGTGGTATCGCCACGAGCGCGGCCTGGATGAGGCGCAGAAAGCCGTAGTAAGGAGCTCGCCGAGCGACCTGCCTGCGGTAGGCAGACAGCGCGTCGGCCAGCTCGATGTCGTCGGCCAGCACCAGGCGCCCCAGCCGGCCGGCCATCTGTCCAAAGACGAGCGCGGGCCGGATCCCCTCTCCCGTGACAGGCAGGCATTGGCCACCAGCGTCACCGGTCCGAAACACCGCCTCATCGGTGGCGGCAACGAGCCGTGATGGCAATGGGCCGCCGTGCAAGGTTTGCCCCACCGTCGTCGGTGAGAAATCGTTCAAGGAGCGGCGCAGGTCGCCTTTACCGCGGTAGCAGGCGACACCGATCCGGCTGTGGTCACCGGCGGGAAAGATCCAGGCCATCCCGCAAGTGAGCTCCTTAGGTCGCAACCATAGGTGGAGCCCTTTGCCGGCCCCCGGCGCCCTAGTCTCGATGCCCACGCTTCGACTCGCGGTATGGCCCTTGCTCTTCAGCGAGAGCACTCCATCGCAACCGCTGGCATCGATGAGGACGCGCGCGCGAAAGGAGCCCTTCTGGGTGATGACGGTATCGACCTCGCGGGC
>JAYUBK010000194.1:0-1508 GCA_043740835.1 Chloroflexota bacterium | reverse complement strand
CGATGGCGGCGATGGCCAGCGGAGCGCTGAGGACCGGTCCGCCATGCCAGCGAACAGCCGCCGGAAGGAGGAGCGCGGCGCCGAGGGCGATGCCGCCGAGGATGCGGAGGCCAAGCCGGCTGCGACCGAGCCCCAGCTGCTCCGGCGCCCAGCCCAGGCCCAGAAGGCAGAGCGCGACGCCGCCGATGATGAGTGCCGGCAGTGCAGCCCCGGGCTGGCGGCCCGCGATTGCCCGGGCCCACTCGAGACCGACCGCGAGAGCGCCGGTCACCGCGATCCTCGCCACGCTGAGATCGTAGTGGGGGGACCCGAAACGGGTTTCCTGCTCCGGCTCCTAGGCGGAGGCGGACCTGATCTCGCCCACGTCCGCCACCACGCTCTGCAGGAAGAGGTTCACCAGCTCGGGGTCCCACTGGCGACCGGCACCCTCGCGGAGGATCGCGATCGCCTCCGTCGCCGTCCTGCCATGGCGGTAGGGGCGGTCGGCGATCATCGCGTCGAAGGCGTCGCAGATCGACACGATGCGGGCGGGCAGGGGGATCTCGGAGCCCCTCAGGTGGTCCGGGTAGCCATTGCCGTCGAAGTGCTCGTGGTGGTGGCGGATGATCGGAAGGAGGCCGTGGATCGAGCGCAGGGGGCGCGCGATGTCCTCGCCGATCAGGACGTGGCGCTGCATGATTGCCGTCTCCTGCTCGGTGAGCGAACCCGACTTCAGGAGGATGGCGTCGGGGACGCCGATCTTCCCGATGTCATGGATGGTCCCGCCCCAGTGAAGGTCATCGAGAACGCCGTCCACGAGGCCGACGGCCTCGCCCAGGCGGCGGGCGTTGTGACCGACGCGTTCGGTGTGCGACTCGGTGATGCTGTCCTTCGCCTCGACCGCGCGGGCGAGTGCGAAGATCGTGCGCTGGCTGTCGTCGAGCCTGTCGTAGAGGCTCTTCACCTGCAGTATCGAGCGCACCCGGGCGATGAGCTCGAGGCGCTCGACCGGCTTGACGATGAAGTCGTCGGCTCCCGCCTCGAGGCCGCTGACCCGGTCCGAGGTCTGGCCAAGGGCCGTCACCAGCACCACCGGCAGGAGGCGGCCCCCCGGCATGGCCTTGATGCGGCGACACACCTCGAAGCCATTGAGGCCGGGCATCATCACGTCGAGGAGCACCAGGTCCGGAGCCTCGCGGCCGATCATCTCGAGCGCCTCAATCCCATCGACGGCGGTGGCCACGCGGCAGTCGATCTCGCTGAGGAAGCCCTCCATGAGCTCGACGTTGAGCGGGTGGTCATCGACGACCAGGACCAGCGGACGCAGGCCGCCGAAGGGGTCGATCATGGCAGCGGGGCCTCGACGGTCCGCCTGGCAGAGGGCCGCGTCGCGGGCTGCTGGGAGACAGACGCGCCGGGGAGCGCACGCCTGCGGTGCGCGACGGCACGCGGGAGGCAGACGGTGAATACGCTGCCGCGACCCGCCTCGCTCCGGAGGCTGATCGTCCCGTCCATGAGAGTCAGGAGCC
>JAYUBK010000193.1:0-5218 GCA_043740835.1 Chloroflexota bacterium | reverse complement strand
TCAGACGGCGACTGCGGCGGGGGTCGTCGACGCCGGTGCGGCCTGGTTCACGCTCGGCCCGGACGGCCTGCGCAGGGAGCTGGCTACCCGCTAGCGCGTGCGATCAGCCGCTCCAGCGGCTTGAGGTCGAACGGTTGAACCCCCCGGACGATCAGGTGCTGAGCGCCCGCCTCCAGGAACTGCTCGATGTCCCCATCCACGATGTCGGCGTTGATGGAGATCGTCCGCTCGATCTGCTTCGGATCGCGGCTGACCTTCTCGCACCACTCGTCGAGTATCGCGTTCTTCTTGGCGTAGCCTTCCGCAGGCGGAAAAGTGTTCCACAGATCTGCGTACTGGGCGGTCAGCTTGAGGGTGACCTTCTCGCCGGCGCCCCCGATCATGATCGGTAGGCCACCCGGCGGCGGCGGGACCAGTTTTCCGGTCCGCTCCTTGATGCGGGGGAGGGCGGCTTTGAGTTCGCGCAGGCGCCAGGCAACGTCGCCGAACTCATAGCCAAATTCCTGGTAGTCGCGTTGGAACCAGCCGGCGCCGATACCGAGGATGCATCGGCCGCCCGAAAGCTGGTCGATCGTGCCCGCCATGTACGCCAGGAGCTCGGGGTTGCGGTAATTGTTGGAGCTCACCAGCGCGCCGAAACGGGCGTGCTTCGTCTCGACCGCCATCGCGGCCAGGATCGACCAACACTCGTAGTGATTACCGTCGGGCGGCCCGTAGAGCGGGTACATGTGGTCCCACACCCAGATCGTGTCCGCGCCAACAGCATCGGCCCCCCTGTAGGCCTCGCGGATCTGCTCCATCGTGCAGTGCTGGGGGTGGATCTGGTAGCCGACCTTGAACTTCCTCGTCAAAGCTTTGGCCTCGTCGTGGCCCCGGTTGCCGCCGAGCCGACCAGTGCCGCGTATTTCGCCATCACGCCGGTCGTGTAGGCCGGCTTGGGAGGCGTCCAGCCGGCAAGCCGTGCCTGGAGGTCCACGCCCTCAACATCGAGTGAGCGGGAGGCGACGTCGATCACGATCGTGTCGCCATCGCGGATGCCGGCGATGGGGCCGCCGACGGCCGCCTCCGGCGACACGTGCCCGATCATCAGGCCGTTGGTGGCACCGCTGAAGCGACCGTCGGTGACGAGGGAGACCGAGTTAGCCCAGCCTTTGCCGACGATGGCGCCGGTGACACCGAGCATCTCCCGCATCCCGGGACCGCCCTTCGGCCCCTCGTAGCGGATCACGACGCAGTCGCCAGGTTGGATCTCGCCCTCGGTGACCGCGCGCATTGCGTGCTCCTCGCGGTCGAAGACCCGCGCCCGGCCCCGATGCGCGTTCATGGTGTGGCTCGTGATCTTGCAGACGGCCCCCTCGGGCGCCAGGTTTCCATAGAGGACGACGAGGCCGCCCTCGTCCTTCAGGGGCTGCCGAAGAGGCACCACGACCTTCTGGCCCGCCGTCTCGATCGCCGCGTCGCATTCGTCACCGAGGCTGCGGCCGGTGACGGTCAGCTGCTCGGGGTCGACGTGGCCGCCCTCGATGAGACGCAGCGTCAGGATGGCGATGCCGCCCGCCTTGTGCAGGTCGACGGCCATGAAGTCGCCCCCCGGCTTTAGGTTGGCGAGGAGGGGCGTACGCCGGCTGACCTCGTCGATCTCGCGCAGCGTCAGCTCGATGTCGAGTTCGGCAGCGATAGCCGGCAGGTGGAGGGCGGCATTCGTCGAGCCACCACTGGCGGCGACGGCGGCGACAGCGTTCAGGAACGCCTGCTTGGTGAGTATTCGCGAGGGCCGGAGGTCCTGTTCCCAAACCCTCATCGCCAGCTTTCCCGCGGCCACGCTGGCATCTCCTTTTGTCGGGTCGAGTGCCGGGATCGAGTTGTAGCCGACAGGCGAGAGGCCGATGACCTCCATCGCCATCGACATCGTGTTGGCGGTGAACTGCCCGCCGCAGGCGCCGGCGCCCGGACACGCGAAATTCTCGATCTCCCTGAGCTCGTCCCGTGTCATACGGCCCGCGGCCTCCGCTCCGATCGCCTCGTATACGTCCCCGACGCTGACGTCCCGCCCCTGAAAGCGGCCCGGCGCGATGGAGCCGCCGTAAAGGATCAGTCCGGGCCTGTCGAGCCGCGCCAGCGCCATCGCCGCCGCCGGTGTCGTCTTGTCGCAGGCGACAAGGCAGGCAAGGGCGTCGAAATAGTGGCCGCGGGCGACGAGCTCAATCGAATCGGCGATCAGCTCGCGGCTGACCAGCGACGTCTTCATGCCCTCGGTGCCCATCGTCACGCCATCGGAGATGGCGACGGTGTTGATTTCCTGGGGAGACCCGCCCGCTTCGCGGACACCTCGCTTGATGTGCTGGGCGAGCTCGCGATGGTTGTAGTTGCAGGGCATCGTCTCGATCCAGCTGTGGGCGACACCCACCTGCGTCTTTTCGAGGTCGGCGTCGGTGAAGCCGATCGCCTTCATCATCGATCTCGCGCCGGCGCGGTCGCGGCCCTCGAAGATTCCCCGACTCAGCCTCTCGGTCAATGTTTCACCCTCCGCATCTCGGCCAGCTTTTCCGCTGAGAACTCGTCCGAGCGGACCCAACGGATCAGCGCCTGCTCGCGCTCGATGATCCGGTCCGCCGCTGCGGGCAATTCGGCGGCGATCTCCTGAGGGACTAGCAGGACCCCATGCTGGTCGGCGTGGAGGAGGTCACCGGGCAGGATTGCCAGGCCGCCGATGTTCACAGGTCCGCCGATCTCCTCGACCCGGATATAGGCGTGCGAGACGCAAGTCGAGCGGGCGAAGAATCGGAAGTCCATCTCGCGGACTTCCTTGAGGTCGCGGACGCAGCCATCGGTGACGACCCCGAGGCAGCCGAGCGCCTTGAAGATCGTCGACATCACCTCACCCCACATGGCGCCATGACCGGGCGGATCGTCATGGTCCTGAACGCACATCACGCGGGGCCCGGGCTGCGCCAGGACGTGCTGCCAGAGCTCCGACTGGTCCTGCTGAGGCTCGTGTGTTCCGCGCGCGCGCATGGTGCAGGTTGCCGCATAACCCACCATGGGGGGCAGGTCGGGAAAAAGGCAGCGGATCTGCCAGTTCATGAAGCCGGAATCCCACGGACGCACGTTGAACGTCTCGATGGCGTTGCTCAGGGTCGGAGTGTCGTATCGCCTCAGCGCCTCGAGGACGGCCGGGTCTAGCTTTTGGATGGCGCCGACTCCACGATTTCGCGCGTTCGCCGTACGAGGTCCTCGGCCGCCAGCTGCAGGAGCCTGCTCTCGGCGTTCAGCGCCAGCATTCGAAACCCCTCGGCCACCCAGCGGGCGGCAAGCTCGGGCTTGTCGGCCTGGATCCCGGCGGTGATCCCGTGTGCCGCACAGCCTTCGCGAATCCTGTCGATGAGCCGGCGGTGCTCGGGGTCCGATGCGTCGTAAGAGGGAGGCAGGTTCGCCGAGACGGCAAGGTCATTGGGTCCCACGAACACGCCGTCGATGCCGGGCACTGCGAGGATCTCGTCCAGGTTCTCCACAGCGCGCCGAGTCTCCACCATGACGACGCAGACGACGAGGCGGTCGCCCTTGTCGGGAGAGTAGTCAGGGGTGCGGAGGCGGGCGCGACTGGGGCCCCAACTGCGATTGCCGGCAGGCGCGTAGCGGCAGGCTGCGACGGCCGCGCGCGCCTCCTCCGCAGTGTTGACCATGGGGACGATCACGCCTTCGGCACCGGAATCGAGCGCGCGCATTATCACGCTCGGCTCGTTCCAGGGCACGCGGACGACGCCGGGCACGCCGGCGAGGTCGAGCGCCTGCAGCATGGACACCCATGACTCCGGCCCCGCGAAGCCGTGCTGGGAGTCGATACAGACCCAGTCGTACCCGGATCGCCCGACCAGCTCGGCTGTGAAGGAATTCGGGATGTGCAGCCAGGCGCCGTAGTGAGCGCCGCCGCTCTCCCAGACCTCGCGCAGAGACCTCATCCGGCGACTACCCGCTGGACCCCGTTCTGGACGTTCTGGATTTCCTCCCCGTCAAGCGCTCGAAGGAGGTTGGCGCCGACGACCTCGAGCAGGTATGCCTCGGCCTCTTCGGTGGCGCCTCCGACGTGGGGTGACAGGAAGACCTGATCCATCGAGCGCAACGGCGAGTCGGCCGCCAGGGGCTCCGTCTCGAAAACGTCGAGGCCGGCGCCGCTCAGCTGCCCGGACCGCAGCGCCTCGACAAGCGCCGCTTCGTCGACGATCGGACCTCTGGCGGCATTGATTACGATTGCGCCCTTTTTCATTGCCGCCAGGGCTGCAGTTCCGATCAGCCCTCGCGTCCCGACGTCGAGCGGAGTGTGGATGCAGACAAAGTCGCTGCGCGCGAGGAGTGTCTGCAAATCGACCGGCTCGGCGCCCTCGAAGTGCTTGGGAAGCGGGTCGTTGAAGAGGACCGTCGACCCGAACCCACTGAGTCGCCGGGCCACGGTGCTGCCGACGTTGCCGAAGCCAACGATCCCGACTGTCATGGCGCCCAGTTCGTGGCCGACCATCGACTCCCTGTCCCAGCCACCCGACCGCATGTCGCGGTCACCCCAATGGGCGCGCCGGAGAAGATTGAGCATGGCCAGCACGGTCCAGTCGGCGACAGCCTCACGGTTGTAGCCGGCGGCATTCGCGACCGGGATCCCGTACTCAGCCGCGGCCCGGTGATCGACGGTGTCAAAGCCGACCGCCGCCTGCTGGATGAGAAGGCAGTTGCGCATGTTCTCGAGGACGCGGCGGTCGATGCGGTGCTTGTGCTTCTTGTCGGCAATCACGAGGTGTGCCTCATGGCAGGCTTCCAACAGCGCCTGCTGTGCCGGTGCGTCGGCGACCTTGATCACCTCGACCTCGTGTCTGCCCTTGAACATCGCCCTCACGGTCGACTCGTCGAAGGGGCTCAGGCAGACGACTCTGGCGGCCATATGCGAGAGGCTAGCAGAGCGGGGAATCCGAGAGCCTCGGGAGGTGATACGTAGGCGGCACTCCCCTTTGCTAGAGTGGTGGCATCGCCCGGCTGTCGGGCGACGGCTCGCTGCGGTGCCCTTCTCGTTGACCCGCGCGATTCGCCGGAGAATCATGCGACGGGATTTAAGGAGGTTCACCGAAATGGCGAACGGAACAATTAAGAAGGTCGTCAACGATCGCGGCTTCGGATTCATCGCGGCGGAGGACGGCAAGGAGTACTTCTTCCACCGCTCCGGCCTCGACAACTC
>JAYUBK010000192.1:0-5225 GCA_043740835.1 Chloroflexota bacterium | reverse complement strand
AGCCCGCCCGGTGGCTCCACCAGGATCATCCCGTACATGCCGTTGGCGACGTGGTCAGGCACGGGAGGGGTGGCGCAGTGGTAAATGTAAAGTCCCGGATTCAGCGCTTTGAAGCTGAAATGGGTGTCCTTTCCGGGAATCGTCTGCGTGAACGTCGATCCCCCTCCGGGACCCGACACCGCGTGCAGGTCAATCGAGTGCGGCCACGCGGACCCCGAGGCATTTGCGATGTGCATGTCGATCGTGTCGCCCTGCATCACGCGCAGCATCGGACCGGGAACGGTGCTGTTGAAGGTCCAGTAGTGATAGGTGGATCCGTTGGTGAGCGGTGCGATCACCTCCTGCGTGGTCAGGTCCACGCGCACGGTTGTTGGAGTGGTGCGGGTGATCGGGCTCGGCACGTCCGTCGCTGCCCGCGAGATGTCCTTGACAGTGATCGGCTGACCGAGATCGTGTCCTTGGGCGACGGCTGCCGTCTGTGCCGGAGCCACCGTCTTGGTATTGACTCCGGCCTTGGAGACGGAGAGGAAGAAGGCCGCCGTGCCGCCCGCCCAGAGGACGAGTAGCGCCAGCGGTATCAGGAGGATGGCCCAACCACCTCGGTGCTTTTGACCGCCGCCGATGCTGCCGTGTTGGGTACTCATGGGCACCGACGATATCGGCGCCCGGACCTGCGGCCGAGAGGCATAGGGCCCACCCTGGACGGGACCTTCGTCCCTTGGTCCTGACCGACCGCGTTACAGGGAGGGCATCGCGTTCGTTCAATCCTTCGATGACCGGTCGAGTGCTCACAGCAGCGTCCCTACTGGCAGTCCTGCTCGTGGCCTGCGGGCGGGTTGGGCCGGGGATAGGCTCGACCCCGGGCGCGGAGCCGCTGACTGCGACGCAACTCAAGTTCAAGGTCATCGACCAGACCGGGCCGCCCTTTGTATGTGGTCCGCCGGTTGCGAGAGCGGGCGGCGACGACGCCGCGGCGGCGGCGCAGTTTCCCGCCATCAAGGCCGACACGTCGACCTACCAGGCGATCGTCGTTCACTCGCATCCACCCGGTGTCGAGTCGAGTACCGAATACCAATTGGCCGTCTGGCGAGACTGGCAGGCGCTTCAGGGCGTCCACCTTGCAGGAGGACCCGACACTTACGACTTCGACCTCCAGACGGCTCAAGAGCTCATCAAGGGCACCGTCGATGCGCACGGTCAGGTTCGAGTCGGTTCTCGGCAACCCCAGCGAAAGCCGTGCCCGATCTGCCTCTCGGCGTCGACTTTGATCGACACGCCAGGCGGGTCGGTGCGGGTAGTTGATCTCAAGCCGGGTTCGGCGGTATGGACCGCCTCGGCGGCCGGCGACCGCATAGCGGGCGTGATTTCCGCAGTCGGCTCCGTGGCGTTCCCCGATGGCCACGACGCGCTCAGGCTGCGTCTTGCCGACGGCCGAACCCTCGTGGCGTCCGCTGGTCATCCGCTCGCCGACGGCCGAATCCTCGCGGACCTTCGGCGGGGGGACTGGCTTGATGGATCGACGGTGATCGATACAGCCTCCGTTCATCTGGACGATGGCGGGACCTACGACATCCTGCCGAGCGGCCCCACCGGGGACTATTGGGCAAACGGCATCCTGGTCGGCAGCACGCTGGCCATCCCGCTGACCGGCCATCCCCTGCCGAGCACGGAGTCAGCGCGGAGAAGCCGCAGCTGATCACCTCCGGCCGCAGATTGGCCGGAACCGGCCGGAAGTACGCTGGCTCTGGTGACGAGGATCCTGGCGGTCGCGGACGAGGTCGACGAGGGGCTTTACGGGGACAGGCTCAAGCAGCTCCGTCCTGACCTGATCCTTTCAGCCGGCGACCTCCCCTTTGACTACCTGGAATACCTGGTCAGCCGCCTCGACGTGCCCCTCGTCTACGTCCCCGGCAACCATGACGCCGATCTCTCAAAAGGCGACACCACCTGGTCGCCGCTGCAGACGGAGGTCCCGGTTCCCGGCCCTCAGGGCTGCGACACCGCTGACGGAAAGATCATCGACGCCGCCGGGCTCCGGATAGCCGGCCTCGGTGGCTCAGTTCGATACAAGGAGGGGCCGAACCAGTACGGGCAGGACACCATGGGGCGGCGGGCGCTCGCACTGGAGGCGCGCTGCCGGATTAGATGCGCAGTCGACGGAAGGGGCGTCGACATCCTCCTGACCCACGCGCCACCTTTCGGCGTCGGCGACGGGAGCGATAGAGCCCACCGCGGGTTCAAGCCCTTTCACCGGCTGGCCAGAACGCTGCAGCCGCAGTTGCTCGTGCACGGCCACGTGCATCCCTACGGCGTCAGGCAACCTGCCCTGAATCTCGGCGGCACGACGGTCGTCAACGTCATCCCCTACAGGCTCCTGGAGCTCTGAGAGCGAGGGCGGGCCTGGCCTCGGATCCCCGTGGCGCCACCCGCTCCCACAGATACAGCGCTTGCGTCATCGGCCGAGACGAAGCGAGCGCCTGCGTTGCCACCATTTGCGCACGTCTTCGGCCAGCAGCGCCTCGACCGCGCTATCCGGACCGGCGGGTTTGCCCGCAACGCTCAGTTCCAGCCAGCGGCGGGTGATCTCCACGTAGAGATCGGCTTCGGTTGCGCCCGGAAATTGCTTGAGAACCCCGTGCCTGCGGATCAGCTCAACCACCGGGAGGAACACGCCGTCGTACCAGCTTGCCGCCGCATCCGGCAGCGGAGTCTCGTACCCGCGCTCGAGGCCGAGGAAGTAGCGGTGGCCCAGGATGTGATTGAGGATCTCGTCGTAGCGGCCGAGACGGCTGCACTCGAGGCGGGCGTCCGGCCTCGTCCGATGGAGCAGGGTGGTGTCCAGGAAGCTGGCGTACTCCGCTGCCCTCAGGAGCGCGCCGGCGTCCACCTGAGCAGGAAGCGGCGCCCGCGTCTTCACCTCGATGACCCGCGCTCTGATGCTGTCGCGACCCAGGCTCCTCGCCACCGAGACTCTGTGGTGCCCGTCGATCACGTAGTAGCTTTCACCAAGCCTGTAGGCGTCGATGGCCGGAAGCTCGCCACCCTCGACCATGGCCCGATAGATGCGGGTCCAGCGATCGCGGAGGCGCCTGTCGATGGGCAGGAAGCCCGGGTCGAAGTCAGCCGCCTTCGCTTCAGGCGCCGCCGACCCGACGATCCGGGCGACGGGGATCTCGTGAACTCCCCCGAAGGAGCTTCCCTCGAGTCCAGCCGCCTTGACTACCGCATCCATTCTCGGCAGCCCCCGCGCTCGACGGGTCAGGGTGCCGAGGACGGCCCTGCGGAAGGCTCGGAAGCGGGCCGAGTCGAAGTCTTCTCGAGCGCGCAGGGATTCCAATTGCGCCCGCCGGTCAGGCCTGCCTCGTCTCCGTCAAAGCAGGGCCTTCTCGGTCTCGGAGTCGAATAGGTGGAGCGTGTGGGTATCGAGGCCGAGCTTGATCCGGTCCTCCGGGTTGACCTTGAGCCGGGGATCGACCCGGGCGGTGATGCTGTCCCCGCCGACGTCTCCGTAGAGGAACTGGTCGGAGCCAAGTCGCTCGACGACGTCGACCTTCATCTCCAGGGTGGCGTGCTCGGAGCCACGGTCGGTGACCGCTTCGGGGCGGAATCCGAGGGTTCCCTTGCCAGAGGAGACCGGCTTGGGAAGCTTGACTTCGAAACCCGAACCCCTGGCGACGCCGTCCTGGATTGTCACCGGGACGAAGTTCATGGTCGGGCTGCCGATGAAGCCGGCCACGAACAGGTTCGCCGGGTGGTCGTAGATCTCGTCGGGCGTGCCCACCTGCTGCAGGATGCCGGCGTTCATGATCGCGATCCGGTCGCCCATCGTCATCGCCTCGACCTGGTCGTGGGTGACGTAGATGAATGTCGTCTCAAGCTCCTGGTGAAGCTTCTGAAGCTCGATCCGCGTCTGGCCTCGAAGCTTGGCGTCGAGGTTGGAGAGGGGCTCGTCGAGGAGGAAGACCTGGGGATCGCGCACGATTGCACGCCCCAGCGCGACCCGCTGCCGCTGACCGCCCGAGAGGGCGCGAGGTTTGCGCTTCAGGAAGTCGTCGAGCCCGAGGATGCGAGACGCGTTGCTGACGCGCTTGTCGATCTCGGCCTTGGCCATCTTCTTCATCTGGAGCGGGAACGCCATGTTGTCGTAAACGCTCATGTGCGGGTAAAGCGCGTAGGACTGGAAGACCATCGCGATGTCGCGGTCCTTGGCCGCCACGTTGTTGACGAGCCGGTCGCCGATCTTGATCTCGCCCTCGGTTACCGTTTCGAGGCCGGCCAGCATCCGCAGCGCCGTCGACTTGCCACAGCCGGAGGGGCCGACGAGGACCATGAACTCCTTGTCGTTGATCTCCACGTTGAAGTCCTTGACCACGGTGACGTCCGCGGTGTAGCGCTTCACGACGTGTTGGAAGGTGACTGATGCCATCTTTTTTCGACTACCCCTTAACTGAGCCGGCGAGGATGCCGCGGACGAAGAAGCGCTGAAGGCTGAAGAAAACGATCAGCGGCACGATCATGGAGAGGAAGGCGGCCGCGGTGAGCAGGTGATAGCCGCTGCCAAGTGAGTTGACGAGGTTCGCCACCGTGACCGTCATCGGCGCCACGTCGGGTGTGCCGCCGAGGTAGATCAGCGCCACTAGGAAGTCGTTCCAGATCCAGAGGAACTGGAAGATCACCAGCGACGCGATCGCGGGCACCGAGAGGGGGAGCACGATCCTGAAGAAGACGGTGAGAGTGCTCGCTCCATCCATCTCCGCCGACTCGAAAAGATCGGTTGGCAGAGATCTGAAGAAGTTCGCGAGCAGGTAGATGGCAAACGGCAGCCCGTAGCCGGTGTGGACGAGCCAGATGCCGAGGAAGGTGCCGCTCAGGCCAACGGTGTTGAACATCTTGAGGACCGGGATGAAGGTCAGTTGAAGGGGGACCGCGAGCAGCCCGACCAGCGCCAGGAAGATCAGGTCACGGCCCGGGAACTTCATCCACGAGAAGGCGTAGGCGGCGAACGCGGCCAGCGCCGCGGGGATGATCGTGGCCGGGATGGTGATCATGAAGCTGTTGATGAAACTGGTGCCCAGGTTCCCCTGTGAGAGCACCTTCGAGTAGTTCTCGAGGGTGAAGTGGAAGGGCGGCGAGAGCGCCGTCCACCAGCCCGTGGTCGAGATGTCCGAGAGCGGCCGGAAGGAACTTACGAAAAGGCCCATCGTGGGCACGATCCAGGCGATGGT
>JAYUBK010000191.1:0-1517 GCA_043740835.1 Chloroflexota bacterium | reverse complement strand
GCGAGACCTCGACCGCCCGGCCCTTCCCATCGATCGAGCGGGCGTGGACGGCGGCGAGGATCGAGAGCGCAGCGTACAGACCCGAGCCGATGTCGGCCACCGGGATGCCGAGGCGCGCCGGCTCGGCCTGGCTGCCAGTCGTGGCTTCGAGGCCGACCTCGCCCTGGATGAGCATGTCGTACGCCTTCTGGGCGGCAAACGGGCCATCCGCGCCGTAGCCCCAGATCGAGGCCACGATCAGCCTGGGATGCTTCTCGAGCAGCCTCTCCGGCTCGAGTTCAAGGCCGGTAAGGGCACGCCGGGTCATGTTGTGGACGAAGACGTCGGAGTTCTCCAACAGGCGGTGCAGCGCGTCCCTCGCCGCCGGCTGCTTGAGGTCGAGGGCAAGGCTTCGCTTGCCGCGATTCAGAAGGACGAAGTACGAACTCTGCCCCTCGACAAATGTGTCCCAGCCCCGCGAGAAGTCTCCTCCGGGCGGCTGCTCGACCTTTATGACGTCGGCGCCCCAGTCAGCGAGGATACGGGTGCAGAGTGGGGCCGCGACCGCACGGTCGAGTCCGACGACGCGAAGGTCCTGGAGCACTCGCCGAATTATCAGATGGTTCGATGTCCTCCCGTCGTCCGCCCCGGGTCGGTTCAGCGGCTCGGCCGCCCATTCCGGAGCAACCGCCCGATTAGCTCCCAGCTCGAAAGTAGACTGCTGATCGGCTCTTGGGGAGTCGCCAAGTGGTAAGGCAGGGGCCTTTGGAGCCTCCATTCGAAGGTTCGAATCCTTCCTCCCCAGCCAAGTCGCCTTCGGGTCCCTGCGGCTGCCAAAAACGACCGAGTCCGAATGCAGATCGGAGCCGCCAGAAGGGGTGGGCACTCATGATTTTGATCAGTTCGGAACCACTTGTCGGGACGGTTCCGGATTGTCCCATTGCCCCTGTGAAGGCTGGGCGGCCCGCCGCGTCGTCAAGGGCGGCACTGCCGCTCTTCAGCCGCGGTCAGCTTCCAACGCGCGATCGAGTAGCGCGCCCGCCACGATCATCGTCGAGGTCGCGATAACGAATCTTTTCGCGATTTCGATGACCTCGGCATCGAGGATGGGCTCCATCGTCACTCCGGGCGGGAATGGCAGCGAGGCTGCCTGCAAGCGGAGACGAGCGGCCGCCGCCGCCAGGAAGCCGCATTCGACGGCCGGTCCGACCGACTTCCAGAGAATCGGCAGGACGCCCGGCCGGGCAAAATGCCTGAGCAGGGATGGGACGAGCACCGGGCGCTGCCCGGCAAGGAGGCTTTCGCTGATACGGAGGAGGACATCTCGATCCGCCGCCGGCAGCGTGTCCAGGGTGGCCATCGGCAGGAGGTCCTCGCGCACCCATTTGACGGCGGCGCGGGGCGGCGCGGTGGTTGTGGCTGCGGCCGAGGATGGTCGATCCGGGTTGACAAGCGCCGACAGGCCGAGAAGGTTGAGCCGGTTCATCCGGTCGTACGCCGCGAGAGTGGCAGCGGACTGGGCTGCGAGCCGGGTGTCG
>JAYUBK010000190.1:0-5242 GCA_043740835.1 Chloroflexota bacterium | reverse complement strand
TGTTCTGGCTGACCAGCCGGACGCGGACGGGCGCAGAGCCGGGGGCGGCCTGGATGTCCGTGGTCTGGCTGAAATCCTTGGCCTGGGCGATGAGGGTGACCTTCGCCGAAGGTATGTAGATGGCCGCCCCGATGAGCGCGAGGAGAAGGGCTAGGACGGTGATCGCGATGGCCACGAAGCGACCCCCGCCACCGCGCCGCTCGCTGCTCGTCGTCTGCGGACGGACCTGGAGGCGCGGGGGCCCCGGCTCGCGGGCCGGCAAGGGCGGCGCCACAGTTGCCGGACGGGGACTCGCGGACGGAGGCGCAGCGGCGCCTGCCATCCCAGCGCCGAGCGAGACCGCGACGGCACTGCCGATCAGGTCGCGCTCTGAGTACTCGGCGACCGCTGAAAAGGTGCTGAAGCCGTTCTCGGTGGCCATCTGCTTGACCGCCGGGTCGGCCGAGATGATGGCGATCTGCTTGTCGAGTCGGCGCGCGTAGTCGCGCAGGAGCTGGAAGTTGAAGCGGCTCTGAGCGAGGCGGCTTCGTGCCGGAACGACCACCGGGATCTCCCGGGAGCTGCTCAGCCTGAGCCTCTCGATGAGTTCGGGGACTTCCTCTTCGACGTCGATGTAAATTGGTTGAACGGCCATTGGAAAACTGAACCTCGGCTAGGACGTGGAGTAGGGCGTGGAATGGGACGAGCCGATGCGCTTTGACAAACCTACCCTAAATCGAGCCCCCTGGATCAGATCTTCATGCTTTTCAGCACGCGCCGCATCACCGAGTTGACAAGGTCCTTCTCGTCGCTTTCGAGGTGCAGGGCGTGAACTGCGAGACCCATCGGACCGATGTCGCGAGGGCTCGTCAGCAGGTGCGTCTGGTCCGTCAGCCCGCGCACGTCCTCGGGCTGCAGGAGCCGAACCACCGGCTCACGCGTGAAAGGAAGGCCCTCTGCCCAGCGGCCACGATTGAGCTCGGTGAGCACCTCCGGCAGCAGGCTTCCCCCACCGCAGAGATAGATGTTCGCAGGCAGCCTCTCGCCCCTTGACAGCTCCTGCAGGCAGAGCGCAAGCCCCCGCGTCAGGACTTCGGTGTCCGCACCCAGGACCTGGCTGACGCGCTCGTCGTCGGCCAGCGAGAGAAGTCCCTCGCTGTGGCGAATCTTCTTGGCCTCGGCTGCCTCCTGGCTGATACCGAGCGTTGACGCGAGCCGGCGGGTGAAAGCGCGCCCGCCGATGTTGAACATCCGCGTTCCCTCGATGCCGCCGTCTCGCATCAGGGCCACGTCGGTAGTGCCGCCGCCGATGTCGACGAAGATCCCGCCCGACTCGTAGACCTCCTCGACGGCGCAGGCGCGGGCGATGGCGTAGGGCTGAGCGACGGCGCCGACGAGCTCGAGGTCGAGCTCGAGGATCACCGCCTCGATGGCGCCGATGTGCGTCATCGGAGCGAAGGTGTTGAAGACCGTGATGTCGAGGCTGCGACCCTGGAAGCCGAGGGGGTTGGCGACCGCGTAACCGTCCACCCGCACCGACGTGATCGCGGAATGGACAAGCCGCGCGTCGAGCTCGCCATACGAGCGCTCGAGCTCGAGGAGGTGCTGAGCTTCGCGGAGCGAGCGGCGCTGGAGCAGGTTGAGGAGGCTCCGGATCTCGCCTTCGCGGATCTTCGTCTCCGGCTTGCTGCGGGGATAGGCCGCCGACGAGCTGAAGCCCTTGACGAGCTCTCCCGCCACACCCACGACGCACTGTCCGGGCGGCGGGTTGATGCCGGCCATGTCCTCCGCCGCCTCCAGGGCACGATTGGAAGCCCGTATCACCGACTCGATGTCGGCGATGGCGCCGCCGCTCATGGCAATCGGATCCTGTGGCTCGCGGCCGACTCCGAGCACAGTGCCATGAGTCTTGTCGCGCCTCACCACGAGTGCCTTGACCATGTCGGTTCCGATGTCGAGCGCGGTGAAATGCCTGTAGTACTCGTCCCTCCGCTTCAGCAGCCTGCCTTTCATCGCAGCAGCTCCGCCAGTGCCGCGAACGCTTCCTGGGGCTTGCTGCTCAGCCGACCCTGGACGAGCTGCGGCGAGCCTCCGCCCGGACCCAGGGGCTCTTTCAGCTGATTGGCGTCAACCCCTGGAAGGAGGTCCCTTGACACCTTGATCACGTACTGCGACCCGGCGGTCACGATGGCCACGCCATGGCCGCCGAGCACGTCCAGGTAGCGATCGGCCCAACCGCGCAGGTCATCGGCGCCGTCCGCCGAAACCTCCTCGGCAACCCAGGGCACCCGGCCCTGGCGGATGCTGACCTGCGCCTTTCCGCCCCCGACCTGGGCCTCGCGCAACTCCTCCTGGAGCTTCTCGACCCGCTTTTGGGCGGCCTTGAGCTGGACGCCGAGATCGTTTGTGACCAGGTCGAGGCGAGTCTGGAGCTTTTCCATCCGCATTTCGATCGCTGCCTCCGCCGCGGGGCCGGCAACCATCTCGACTCGTCTCAACCCGGCTCCGACGCTCGACTCACGGGTGATGAGAACGTGCCCGATGGCCGCCGTGTTACGCACGTGGGTGCCGCCGCACAGCTCGCAGGTCCAGCCGCCGAAGCAGACGACCCGCACGACGTCGCCGTACTTTTCGCCGAAGAGCGCCATCGCTCCCGTCTCCCGGGCCTCGGCGATGGGCTTGTGGCTGACTTCGAGTGGGAGCGCACTGCGCACCTGCTCATTGATCATCCGGCCCACGCGCCGCACCTCGTCCGGCTCGAGAGCTCGATTGAAGGCGAAGTCGAAGGTGGTGTGCGTCGGTCCCACGTAGGATCCTCGTTGTACGGCACCTTCGCCGAGGACGGTTCGCAAAGCCCGGTGCAGCAGGTGAGTGGCGGAGTGGTGGCCGGCGACCAGTTCCCGGCGGGTCTCATCGATCTCCGCCCGGACCCTGTCACCTCGGCGGATCGTACCGACCTCGACGGTACCGGCATGAGCGATCACGCCGTCGGCGGGCTTCTGAGTGTCCTCCACCCGGAAGCGCCCGTCGGCGGCGGTCATGACGCCGGTGTCGCCCACCTGGCCCCCGGACTCGGCATAGAAGGGCGTCTGCTCCAGGAAGAGTTCGACCTCGTCCCCTTCCGAGGCTTCAGCCACCGGTCGGCCCTCCTTGAAGATGGCGGTGACGGCGGACTCGGCGGAGAAGTCTGTATACCCCGTGAACTCGGAACGGGGAAGTGCTCTCACATCGGGCCAGCGCTGGCCGGTGATCTTCCGGGACATGACGCGCTGGTTGGCCATGGCCGATTCGAAGCCATCCTGGTCGAGAACCAGTCCCCGCTCCTCGGCCAGTTCGCGGGTCAGTTCGACCGGGAACCCGAATGTGTCGTGGAGACGGAAGGCGTCCTCGCCGGGGATCCGGCCGGGGTTCTTCGCGACGACCTGCTCGAAGACCTCCATGCCCTGCTCGAGCGTGTGCGCGAAACGCTCGGCTTCGCGGGCGACGATCTCCTCGATGTACGTCTGCCGCTCGATCAACTCGGGGTAGGGCTCGCCCATGACCTCGGCGACCGCAGCCACCACGTCCTGGACGCCGGTCCTGAGCCCGAGGCGGCGGGCGTGGTGGGCGGAGCGGCGGATCAGGCGGCGGAGCACGTAACCGCGTCCCTCGGTACCGGGCACGACCCCGTCCCCGATCAGGAAGGACGCGCCCCGGACATGGTCCGCGATCAGCCTCTCGGATGCCAGTACCGACCTCTCCGAATTGGCCCGGATGAAGGCGGTGATGGGCGTGAAAAGATCGGTGTCGAAAGTGCTGTCGACCCCCTGGAGGATGCTGGATATCCGTTCGAGCCCCATCCCTGTGTCGATCCCGGGACGGGGCAGCGGCGGGCGCGTGCCGTCGGCCTGCTGGTCGTATTGCATGAAGACGAGGTTCCAGAACTCGAGGAACCGCTCGCAGTGGTCCGGCTCGCAGTCCTCCTGGCCGCATCCGTAAGCGCGGCCACGGTCGTACCAGAGTTCGGAGTCGGGCCCACAGGGCCCGGTGGCTCCGGCTGCCCACCAGTTTTCGGCGTTCCGGTAAACCCAGTCAGGCCGGATGTCGGTGAGGGTCTTCCAATACTCATCGGCCTCGTCGTCAGTCGGGTGGACGGTGACCCGGACTCGATCCTTGGGCAGTCTGAACACCTCGGTGACCAGCTCCCACGCCAACGGGATCGCGCCCTCTTTGAAGTAGTCGCCGGTGGGTGCGAAATTACCCAGCATCTCGAAGAAGGTCTGGTGCCGGTCGGTCTTCCCCACCTCGTCGATATCGCCCGTGCGAAATGATTTCTGGCAGGAGACGAGGCGGGGCGCGGGCGGTTCGCTCACGCCCTGGTAATAGGGCTTGAGCGGCTGCATCCCGGCCGAGATGAGGAGCGTCGTGGGATCCCGCTCAGGGACCAGCGGGGCGCTCGGGAGGATCAGGTGATCCCGGCTGGCGAAGTAGTCAAGGAAGCCGCGACGGATCTGATTTGAATTCAACAGTCAGCCGAATTCTACGAAGGCGCGGGCGACAGCCGTCAGGCGGTCTCCTGCGGGACCACCTCGCGGAGGTGGTCGAGAGCGGCCCGTTGCAGCCGTGACACGTGCATCTGGCTGATGCCAAGGCGCTTGGCGATCTCGGATTGCGACATCTCATCGTAAAAGCGCATTGCCATGATCGACCGTTCGCGGGGGGTCAGGTGCTCCATCGCGCGGCGGAGGACGTCGCGCATCTCGACCCGTTCCAAATTGGAGTCCTCGGTCCCGAGGGCCTCGACGATCTGGCGCCCACCCTCGTCGCCCTCGCCGCCGATGGTGGCTGACAGGGACAGCGGCGCATGGGCGGGTGACATCTCCATGGCCTCCAGCACCTCTTCCTCCGAAACTTCCAGCTTGGCCGCGATCTCGGCTACCCGTGGCTGGCGGCCGAGCTGCTGGCGGAGTTCCTCGTTGGCGCGGATGACGTGCTGGTAGAGCTCCTGGAGGCGGCGGGGAAACCGTATGGCCCAGCCCTTGTCCCGGAAGTAGCGCTTGATCTCGCCGGTGACAGTCGGTGTGGCGAAGGTTGTGAACTCGTTGCCGAGGTCGGGATCGAAGCGCTCAATGGCCTTGATCAGGCCCAGGAATCCGACCTGGACGACGTCGTCGAGCGGTTCACCGCGGTTCGAGAACTTGCGCGCGAGAAAGTAGACAAGGCTCCGGTAGCCCTCGACGAGAAGCTCGCGGATCCGCTCCTTCCGCGCCGGATCCGTGGACTC
>JAYUBK010000189.1:0-16157 GCA_043740835.1 Chloroflexota bacterium | reverse complement strand
CCACGACGTCGGAGACGATCCAGCCGATGACGAGCAGGAGGACCGCGCCGATGAGGCCGGGGATGAAAGAGAGCAGAGTTCCGAGCGCGGCAGCGACGGAGGCGAGCACCGCCTCACCGAAATTGGCCAACAACGGCATGTGACGCCTCCTTGAGATGGGTGGAATTCACCGAACTGCACTAGCGCCGCCGCGGCGCCGCGTGCCCTTCCCGCTATTTGAGTATATGACGTGAGTAGCTTGCTATCAATTGTTGGTCCTTCAGAGGCGCTCGAGCCGAGCTAACAGGTCGCGGTATATCGACATCTGCTCCGCATCGTCGACGCCGAACCACGGCACGCTCAGAGCGATCCGGTCCGCGTGTGGCCGCCAGCGGGCGAGGGTCTCCTCGAGGTTCTCGAGAACGACTGTGCCGAGATGGTCCATAACTTCGGCCTCGATGATCTTCTCAGCATCCCCGCGTCGCCGTTCGGCAATCGCGGCGAGGATCCGGTCGGCCTGTTCGCCCAGGCCGGCGTGGTCGAGGACCCGCCGATACCCGGGCACCGTGTAGGCCCCCATCTGGCGGGCGAGCATCCCGCGAGTGGGCGCGCAGGTGAGCGAGAGGAGAACCACCGGAGGCTTGCGGCCCGCCCGCTCGGCACCGGCCGCGAGCGCGGGGCGGATGACGTCATCGAGGTATTCCGGTGTTGAGAACATGTGCGCGGCAAACCCGTCGGCGCATTCGCCCGCGGTCTCCGTCATCGCGGGGTTGACTCCAGCGAGGTAGACGGGGACATCCGGCCAATCAGCATCGGCGCCAGGCTGGAACACGGGTTGCCGGATCGTGTAGAACTCGCCCTCGTAGCGGCCGTGGCCCTCGCGATAGGCGTTCCAGCAGGCTCGCACCGCGGCGATGTAGTCCTTGATCCGAGCGGCAGGGTGATCGGCGGTCACGCCGAAGCGGTTCTCCAGAGTGCCCTTGACCTGGCTGCCGAGGCCAAGGACAAACCTTCCGCCGCTCCAACCGGCCAGGTCCCAGGCCGCCTGGGCGGTCGCAGCCGGCGTCCTCGAGAAGGCGACGGCGACGTTGGTGCCGACCTCCACCTCACGCGTTCCGTACAGGGCAGCCGCCGACAGCAGGTACGGCTCGCGGCGGACGTCGGCGGTCCAGACCGCCTCGGCACCGGCCGCCTCCGATTCCGCGGCCAGCCTCTGTGCCACGTCCATCCGAACCCCGCCCGGAAGCATCACGCCGGGTCTTTGGACTGCCATCTGTCATCAGGTTACGGCCGCGCCCTCGCTGACAGGCCAAATGGGGGCGGGATGTACTGGCGGTGATAGGAGACAATTTGTCCCGACGAATCCACTACCGGAGGTGAGAGAACGCTGGCCAACACGACCGGGGCGTTCGGGGAGTTGGAGTCCGTTTTGCGGATGCTGAGTTCGGAGCGGGCGGCCCTTCAATTGCTCGGTCGGGCACTCGAATCGCTCCCACTCGCCGTCGCGATCTATGACGCCTCCGATGATGACTTCCGTGCCGTCTACATGAACCCTTCGGCTCGCGGACTGACAGGGGCCGATGGCGACATGGCGGGCCGGCCTTTCGTGGAGCTGTTTCCCGAGGCGCGCTCAAACGGCGCACTGGATGCCTTCCTGACCATCCGACAGAAAGGAGCCACGCAGGGCCGCCGCCGCTTCCAGCCCAACGGGAGCTGGAGCTTCGACATCTCCTTGATCGACGGCGTGGGCGAAATCCCCTATCTGCTCGCGGTCGGAACGCAAGAGGCATCTCCCGATGCGAGCGTTGACCTCGAAGCGTTCATCGAGAGCACCCAGGCCACCTGGCGACCGGCGTCCCCCCGCGACCTCGCCCGGGTGGCAACGGAGCAGGGCACCCGGATCGTCGAGGGGGTCGAATGCATGATCACGTTCATCAGCGCGCTGACGCCGGACACGCTCGAGATCGTCGCCGGCACCGGGCCCTGGGCCGAGACGCTCGTCGGCCGGCGGATGGCCGCCGCGGGAACCTTCTCCGGGCAGGCGATCGCGGAGCGGGCCTCGCTCGAGACCACCGAGGCGCTCACCAACAGCACCGCGAGAGTCCACTTGGAAGAGGGCTCGATGAACACCCTGCGGGTGGTGCCGTTGAGCATCGGCGACCCGCTGCCGGACGGCCGCGGGGCCTTGGGCGTGATCGGTTTCTATCGGACCGGGCATACCCCCTTCCAGCCGTCCGAGCGGCGGTTGATGGACCAGTTCGGGCGCTGGATCACGCTGAGCCTGCATCGGGCCGAACTCCTCGAGGAAGCCCAGGCTGCCGCCAGGAGACTGCAGACGGGTGTCGACATCGCGATCGACCTCGGCGCCTCCCTGGACAGCCGCATCGTCATCGATCGCCTTCTCGAAAAGGCCATGGTCGCGGTCGCGGCGGACAATGCCAGCCTAACGCGCATCGATGGCGACTTCGTCGTGATCGAGGGATCCCGCGACCGGGACCCGTCCCAGCCCAACTACGCCGTCGGGTCGCGAGTTCAAATCTTCTCTTCCCTCTTCCGGCGGATGATCGCCGACAAGCGCGCGGTCGTGGAGGTCTATGATCCCGCCGAGTTCCCTGCCGAGATGGAGCAGTTCGCAGCGAGCCTGCGCCACAGCATCACGGTGCCACTGGTCCATGGGGGCGACGTCTTCGCCGCCCTTGCCGCATCCCGCCGCGAGGACAACCCCTTCCGAGCCGAGGATGTCGCGATGCTCCAGCAGATCGGCACGGTCGCGGGTCTCGCGCTCCGCAACGCCGGCCTTTTCACCGAGGTCGAGGAGTCCCGCGATCGTGCCCGGGCCATCGCCCACAGCCTTCGCCTCGGAGTCGAGGTCGCGGTCGACCTCTCGAGCCAACTCGACCCGGACGAGGTGGTTCGGCGCCTGCTCCGGCGCGTCACGGCCGCCGTCGGAGCCGATCGGAGCACGCTCAATGTGGTGGAGGGCGATGGGGTGGTCGTCATGGACTCGCACGCGATAGCGGGCGAGCCGGCGACGCCCGGTACGCGCTGGAAAGCTCCGACTGGCAGCCTCCTCGGCGAGGCCATCCGCACCCAGCGGCCGGTTCAGATCAGCCGAGGGGACCCCGAGTTCGAGCGTACGGAACAGGTGGGTGGGATCGGCCATGCGCTTGCCGTCCCGCTCGCGGTCCAGGGTCAGGTTCTCTACATCCTCGGGCTCGCGCGTGTTCACGGGCAGGCTTTCAGTGAGGAGGAGATCGCCACGCTGCAACAGGTCGGCAACGTCGCCGTCCTCTCCCTCCGCAACGCACAGCTGTACCGCGCCAAGACCGACTTCATGAACCTTGCCGCGCACGAGCTGCGTACGCCCCTGGCGGTGCTCAACGGCTACGTTTCGATGCTCCAGGACGGGACCTTCGGGCCGCCCTCGGATGCCTGGCAGAAGCCGGTCGGCGTTCTGGCCGGGAAGACACGCGAGCTCGGCCAGCTGGTCGAGAACCTCCTCGTCGGGGCGCGCCTTGAGAGCGGACACCTCCCGGGGAGCCGCATCCCCGTCGACCTCGGCACCCTGGTCCGCGAGGCGCTCGCCCGCGCCGACGCACGGGTCTCGCTGCTCGGCGGGGAGCTGCGGCAGGAACTTCCCGCCGAGCCGGTGTGGGTCGATGGAGACCCCGAGCAACTGGGGAGAATCCTCGACAACCTGATCAACAACGCCCTCACTTACAGCGTGGCTCGCCCAACCGTCTTCGTCACCGTGAGCTCCGGCGTGGACGCCGAGGTGACGGTGGCAGACTCGGGGCGAGGCATTCCCGCCGACCTTCATGAGCGGGTCTTCGAGCAGTTTTATCGGGTCGAGGAGAAGGATGCCGGCAACCCTTCCGGCACCGGTCTGGGCCTCTACATCAGCCGCCAACTGGCCGCCCTCCATGGGGGCAGCCTGAGGATCAGTCGCAGCGCTCCGGGCGAGGGAAGCCTTTTCTCACTCCGGCTGCCCCTCATCGCCGAAGGGCGCAAAAGACTCGCGGCGAGCTCTACGGCACCAGGTTGAGCAGGCGGTCGGCCACGTAGATCACTCGGGAATGGGGGCGCCCGTTCAGCGCCCGCTGGACCCTTTCCAGCTCCAGTGCCGCCTTGACGGCCCCCTCCTCGGAGAGCCCAGGTGCGACCTCAAGTCGGTCGCGCACCTTGCCGCCAACCTGCACCACGACGGTCACCAGCGGCTCGGCGGTGAGCGCAACGTCGAACTCCGGCCAGGCGGCATCGGCGACGAGCCCCTCCCCACCCAGCTTCTCCCATAACTCCTCGGCGATGTGGGGCGCCATGGGCGCCAGGAGCAACACCAGCGTGCGGGTTGCATCATCCCACGCAGCGGAGCGGGCTCCGCCCCCCTGTAGATGGTCCTGGAGAACGTTCGAGAACTCCATGAGGGCCGACACGGCAGTGTTGTACTTGAAGTTCTCGTAGTCCTCTCCCACCTTGCGAACCGCCTGGTGGCGGCGCCGGGACAGGAGTTCGTCGTCCGCGCCACTGCCCGCCACAACGAAGGAGTCGGGATCGACCGCCAACCGGTGAACGCGCTCCAGGAAGCGGACCGGGCCGGCGATTGCCTGGTCCGACCACTCGGCATCATCCTCGGGCGGACCCAGGAACATCTCGTAAACGCGCCCGGCGTCAGCCCCCTCGCGTTTCACCAGGTCGTCCGGGGCAACGCCGTTGCCCTTCGACTTCGCCATGACCTGGCCGAAGCGTTTGACCATCCCCTGCGTGAAGAGTCGCGTGAATGGCTCGGTAGAGGACCCGGCCAGGCCCTCATCGCTGAGGAACTTCTGGAAAAAGCGCGAGTAGAGAAGATGCAGGATCGCGTGCTCGATACCTCCGGTGTACTGGTCCACGGCCATCCAGTGATCCGCAAGCTCGGGATCGAAGGGTGCGTCGTCGACCTTTGCGCTCGTGTAGCGCAGGAAATACCAGGAGGAGTCGATGAAGGTGTCCATGGTGTCCGTCTCGCGGCGGGCGGCGCCGTCGCAGCTCGGACACGTGGTCTGGTAGAAGGTCGGGTTTTCGGCCAGCGGCAGGTTCTCCGGCGGGAGGTGCACCGGCAGTTGGTCGAGGGGCACAGCGACGATGCCGCAGGCCGGGCAGTGAATCACCGGTATTGGCGCGCCCCAGTAGCGCTGGCGGGAGATCAGCCAATCGCGGAGCCGGAAACGGGTGACGCGTTTGCCGATCCCGCGCGCCTCGAGGTCGGCTGCCACCGCGGCAAAGGCCGCATCGCCCTCCAACCCGTTGAAGCCCTCGCTCGACCTCATCCGACCCTTGGTAGTGAAGGCGGCGGTCAGCCCGCCCTCGACGCCCGAGGGGCGTTCAAGGACCTCGAGGACCGGCAGAGCGAACTTGCCGGCGAACTCGAAGTCACGCTGGTCATGGGCTGGGACCGCCATTATCGCCCCGGTCCCATAGGTGGCCAGGACGTAGTCGGCGATCCAGATCGGGACCTGCTTCCCATTCATGGGGTTGATCGCGAACGCGCCCGTGTCGACTCCCGTCCGCTCGCGCTCAGTGGACAGCCGGTCGATGTCGGTGGTTAGGCGGGCCCTTTCCGTATACGCCCGGACCTCCTCCAGCTGTTCGGGCGTTGTGATCTTCTCGGCGAGAGGGTGCTCGGGCGCCAGGACCATGAAGGTGGCCCCGTAGAGCGTGTCGGGACGCGTCGTGTAGATCCGCAACGCCCCCTCTCCGACAACCCCTGCTCGGCCGGCGAGCTCGAAGTCCACCTCCACACCGTGGCTGCGCCCGATCCAGTTGGCCTGCATGGTACGGACCCTCTCGGGCCAGTGCGGGAGCTTCTCGAGGTCGTCGAGAAGGCGGTCCGCGTACTCGGTGATGCGCAGGAACCACTGCTCGAGGTCTCTTTTCTCAACCGGAGTTTCGGGGTGCCGCCAGCAGCAGCCATTGACCACCTGCTCGTTGGCGAGGACGGTCTTGTCGATGGGACACCAGTTGACGGGCGACATCTTCCGGTAGGCGAGGCCCCTTTCGAAAAAACGCAGGAAGAGCCACTGCGTCCACCGGTAGTAATCGGGGTCGCAGGTGGTGACCTCGCGATCCCAGTCGTAGAGGATCCCCATGAGGCCGAGCTGTTCCTTGGCGCGCGCGATGTTGCCGCGCGTCCACGTCTCGGGGTGGATCCCACGTTGGATGGCCGCGTTTTCAGCCGGGAGCCCAAAGGCGTCCCAGCCCATTGGGTTGAGGACCTCGTAGCCGCGCATCCGCTTGTAGCGCGAGTTGAGATCTCCGATCGTGTAGTTCTTCATGTGCCCCATGTGAAGGTCGCCGCTGGGATACGGGAACATCACGAGGTTGTAGTACTTGGGCTTCGCCGAGTCGTCGGCGGCTCGCATGACGCCTTTCTCGGCCCAGACCCGCTGCCATTTCGGCTCTATGTCCTGTGGCACGTAAGCGCGTCGCCGCTCATGCGTCTCCTGGCTCTCTGGCTCTTGCCCTGGCACTTGCATTCGAACTTGAAAGTCTACTGAGCCGCGATCTCGCGAGGGCACCTGCCGCTGAGGTGGAGACGGTCGCCGAGGCGTCCGCCGGGAAGAATGGATTTTTTTCTGTGCAGGATCACGACAGCGCCGAGGCCGGTTTGTCGCGCGCGGCGAGGACTTCGTGACCGATGATGGCGGCCAGAACAAGGGCCGCGCCGAAGGCCTGCACCCCACCGAGGCGCTGACCGGCGAGCACCACTGCCGCGAGCAGCGCCCAGGCCGGCTCTGTGGCAAGGATCAACGCGGTGCGACTAGCCGAGATGTGCATCTGGGCCCACGTCTGGATGAGGAAACCGAGAGCCGAGGCGATGACGGCGGTGATCACGATGGCCGGCCAGACGCTCTCGGGCGGCACCGTCATCTGGTGCGCACCGGCCCCGGCGAAAAGGAGTCCGGCAACCAGCATCTGCACCATTGCCAGGGGTCCGGCGGGCAGGCCCGGCGCCCACCGGCCGAGCATCACGATGTGGACGGCGAACGCCAGCGCGCAGCCGACGACGAGCAGGTCGCCCCAGTGAAAGCCGCCGCCGCCCGATCCCGTCAGGAGCGCTGTCCCGCCCAGCGCGACAACCGCCGCCAGCGCGGTTCTGCGCGGGACTTTCGCACCCAACAGTCCCTCGAGAAGCGGTGTGAAAACGACGAAGAGGCCGGTGATCAAACCGGCGTTACCCGCGCTCGTCGTCTGCAGGCCCACGGTCTGGAAGAGATAGCCTGCCGCCAGGGCTATGCCGATCGGTATCCCGGCCCTCACAACCGCGCGGCCAGGCAGGCGGTGGACGACGACCACCATCACCAGTGCGGCGAGAACAAAGCGAATTCCAAGGAAGGGGAGCGTGGGGTACTGTGAAATCGCATCCTTGACGAGCACGAAGGTCCAGCCCCAGACGGCGGTCACCGCCACCAGGAGAAGCACGTAGATCAATGGAGCACCTGCACGCGCCCTGGCGGATGGAGTACATCGGCGGCGAGAAGGAGACTGGTTGCCTTTTCTGCCGGGTACTCGGCGAGCCCGGTCGGGACGTCGAGAACCTGGTCGTATGGCGGCCGCCGGGGGCCGTCGTCCTGCTGAACCGATACCCGTATACGAGCGGGCACCTTCTGGTCGCGCCGCGGGCTCACACCGGCCGTCTCGACGAGCTCGACGACGATGCTGCGAACTTGCTGATGGCCGCGCTCCGGCGTTCCGTTTCCGTGCTCGAGGCGGTTCTCGCTCCCAACGGATTCAACGTGGGGGCGAATCTCGGACGTGCGGCGGGGGCAGGGATACCCCAGCACGTGCATTTCCACGCCGTCCCGCGCTGGGACGGCGACACCAGCTTCATGCCGGTGCTGGGTGAGGTGACCGTCGTCAACGAGCACCTCCTGAGAACAGCGGGAAAGGTCCGCCAGGGCTTCGTTGCCGCCGGCCTCACAGACTCTTAGGCTCCTCGCCTTCGCCGTCCCGGCCGCCCTGGGCGTCTCGGCGGTCCAGCCCTTCCTGGGCTGGCTGGCCGGCCAGGTCGACGCCACCTGGGCGTTCAGCCTGGGCGGGCCGAGCCTCTTCGTGGTCGGTCTGCTGATGGCCACAGGACGGCTCTCGGATGACCGCGACGACGCGCGGCGGCCGCCCTGGTACTCGGCCTGGCTGCTGATGCCAGGCTCGTTCCTGATCGCGGGGGCGGCAACCATGTGCATCTTCGGGGCCTTCGTCCAGTTCGACCCCATCCCCCCGACCTGCTGGGCGCTGCTCGGCGCAGGGTTCATAACCTTCTCCGGCGCGCTGGTCTGGGTCAGGCGCGCCGCCAGGTGACCCTGCCGGCCACGACCGTGGCGAGGACGATGGCGTCGGGCCCCACGCCATCGATCACGGTCAGGTCGCACTGCTTGCCAACGCTCAGGCTCCCCAGGATCCTTTCGGTGCCGGACGAGAAGGCCGCTCCAAGCGTGTAGGCGCGGATCGCCGAGGCGCGGCTCACGGCCTGCTCCGGAAACCAGCCGGCTCTCTTGCGCCACTGCGTCGCGGCGTCGATGCCGAGCAGCGGCGACGCATCCTCGACGGGCGCGTCCGAGCCGAAAGCGAGCCTGGCCCCCGCCCTCTCGAGGCCGCGCCAGGCATAGGAGTGGGACGTCACGCGCGGCCACTCCCTGTCGGCCATGTCCCTGTCTGCGACGGCATGGAGCGGCTGCATCGATGCGATCGTCCCCGAGCTCTTGAAGCGCGGCCAGTCGTCTGGATGGCAGCACTGGACATGTTCGATTCGGGGCCGCCAGTGACTCCAGGCGCCCGCCAGCGGTTCGAGAGCGTCAAGCGCTCTGCGCACGGCCTTGTCACCGATCGCGTGAAGGCAAACGTTGAGCTCGGCCCGGGCAGCCCGCTGGACGAGGTCGACCAGCTCGTCCTGGGGCAGGACCGGGACGCCGCCGCCGTCAAGCATCTCGGCGGTGCGGCTCCCGAGAGAGCCGTCCAGGAATGCCTTGAGGCCCCAGATTCGCAGACGCCCGTCTCCCAGGCCGCTTCGTAACCCGATTCGCTCTGCCTGGGCGATCTCGCTCGCGGGAAGGCTCCATGTCACGCGAACGGGCAGGTCCTTTTTGAAGTGGAGGCGCTCGAGGCTGCGGAAGCCACGCGGGGTGTCCATGGTGTGGACCGACGTGATGCCCTTGCGGGAGAGGTCTCGGAGGGCGGCCAGCATGCCCTGGTCGAACTGCTCCCTGGTGGGCTGGGGAACCTGCGCCCGGGCCCTACCGACAGCCGATTCGCGAAGTGTGCCCGCGGGGAAGCCGTCGGGCTCACGGTCGATGACGCCCGCCTCCGGGTTGCCCTCCATCTGGGTTACACCGGTGGCGCGGAGCGCCTCTGTCGAGAGCCACGCCGAATGGCCGTCCTTGCGCGTCAGAAAGACGGGCCGGCCGCCGCCGGCCCTGTCCAGTTCGGCGCGAGTGGGCCAGGAGGAGTCGTCGCGCCAGTCGTCGTTGTACCAGCCGCGGCCGACGATCCAGGCGTCCGGAGGCAGCTTTGCAGCCCGTCCCGCCACGGCGGCGAGGACCGCCTTGCGGGTCCGCGCCCCCTGGACCTCGAGGTTGGTCTTCCGAAGAGCCAGCCATTCCATGTGCAGATGCGCGTCATGCAGTCCGGGAAGCGTCGTGCCGCGCGGGAGCTCGACAACCTGGGCGTCGCGGCCCGCAGCGGCCCTGGCTCCGTCCCCGAGCGCGAGAATCGAGCCATCCGGCCCGGCAGCAATCTCCGGCCAGCAGCCACGGAAGAGGACGTTCCTCACAGTCCGTAGGTCTTGGCGATGACCTCTTTCATGATCTCGTCCGTGCCGGCCCCGATGCGCCCGAGGCGGGCGTCGCGCCAGGCACGCTCGACGGGGAACTCGGCCATGTAGCCGTGGCCGCCCAGGATCTGGATGGCCTCGTCGGCCACCCAGACGGCGTTCTGGGACGCCATCAGCTTGGCCTGCGAAATCTCCCTCACCGGGTATTCACCCTTGTCCCAGCGGCTCGCCGTCTCCATCACAAAGGCGCGGACCGTGGCCGTCTTCGTGGCCATGTCGACAAGCTTGTGCTTGATGACCTGGAAGGATGCTATCGGGTGCCCGAAGGCATGCCTGTCGCGGGCGTACTGCATGGCGTATTCGGTGATCCTCTCAGCCCCGGCGACCTCGCCCGCGGCAGCGATCATGCGCTCGCCCTGGAGCTCCCACATGAGCTGCTTCCAGCCGTCGCCGTCGATTCCGATCATGTTCTCGGCGGGGACGTGGCAGTCCTGAAAGGCGAGTTCCGCGGTGTCCGAGGAGTGCATCCCGAGCTTCTTCAGCGTCCGGCTGACGGTGAAGCCGGGCGTCCCTTTCTCGACGATGATCAGGTTGTAGCCCTTGTGACCACGCTCGCGTTCACCCTTGCAGACGACGAGCACCCAGGAAGCGCGCTTGCCGTTGGTGATGAAGGTCTTGGTGCCGTTGATGACCCACTGATCGCCTTCGCGACGGGCGATGGTCTGAATGCCGGCGAGGTCGCTGCCGGCGTCGGGCTCGGTCATGGCGATGGCGGCGACCGAAGTGCCCGCGATGGCCGGAGCGAGCCACTTGCGCTTCTGCTCATGGGTTCCGAATTTGTTGAGCGGTGGCGTTGCCATCTCGGCCTGGACCGCCACCGCCATACCAAGTCCGCCGCAGCCCGCTCGCGCCATCTCCTCGGAGAGAACCACAGCGCTGAAGTAGTCGCCGCCCTGGCCCCCGTACTCCGGGTCGTAGCGAAGACCGAGGAAGCCCAGTTCCCCGAAGCGCTGCATGATCGAGTCCGGGAACAGGGTCTCCTCCCACTCCTCGAGATGGGGCACCACCTCGCGCTGGAGGAACTTGCGAATGTGCGTGCGCAGCTCTTCGTGCGCGTCAGTGAAGTACATGAATCGGGATTCTAGAAGTCGCTCGAATAATGAGCCTCCGGCCTCGGTGGTAAACGGCCTCCGGCCCCGGTGCGGTAATATCCCGTCTGGCCCTCGGGCCGCTGGTCCCAGCTTCCGATTTGGGCTGGGTTTTTCGAATAGCTGGAGTTGGACTGGAGCAGTTTTGGGTTCGGTAATCAAGAAGCGGCGCAAGAAGATGCGCAAGCACAAGCACAAGAAGATGCTGAAGAAGACCCGGTGGAAGCGCCGGGCGAACGCGTAGCTGCGGGTTAACCCGTAGCTCCGGCTGGTCGCGTAGCCGCTTCCCAGTCCTTCTCGAACCTGGCCTTGTAGGCCGTCACGACCTCATGCCGCGCTGTCGCGAGGTCGAGTTCGTGGTTGACCCCCAGCCCGTGCCGGCTCCAGTTCGCTGAGCCGAGCACGAGCAGATCGTCGAACGCGCCGATCTTCGCGTGCAACTTCGCTCCGGGGACGACCGGGTACCAGGCAACCGCGATCCCGGCCTGGGCGAGGAGCTTGAACGACGCCCGGTTGACGTCCTCGCCGGGGTCGAGAAGAACTCGCACCCGGACCCCTCGCAGCTGCGCGGCCGCAAGGATTGCAAGGATGTCGGGGTCCGTGAATGCGAAGACCTCGGCGCTGATCGATGTTTTAGCTGCCTTGGCGGCGCCCTCCAGGCGCCGCCGGATCTCCGAGCCGGGCGCCGTCTGGGCGATCGGCCCGTCCACCAGGCTGAGCGGGGCCGGCCGTCCGCCTGCCAGGCTCCAGTCCTGCTCGAATATCGCCGCCAACCTGATGAGGTCCGCCGGGTCGCCGTCCTCGACCGCGTAGTCATGGTTGGCGGCGCTGTGGCGGCCCCAGTTCATCCCGCCGACAAGGGCTGTTCCGTCGCCGATGAGAAGCTTCACGTGGTCGATCTGCCCGCGATGGTCGTCCACCGGGTACCAGCGCACGCTCACGCCTGAGGAAGTCAACCGGGCCGCGGTTGGCCGGTCCTGGACCACTGTCGGATCCATTAACACCCGTGCAGGAACGCCGCGCGCCCTGGCCGCACCGAGCAGGTCGGCGAGGTCGGCCCGCCCGAACTCGTACATCTCAACGTCGAGACGCCGGCCGGCCCCACCGACGATTCGCGTGACGGTGTCGAAGATTGCCGCATCCTGAACCAGGTCCTGAACCAGGTCCTGGACCGAATTGGGGCCCGAGTGGCCCGCTCGCTCAGCCGGAGGCCGGGCTGCCGCGCCCGGGCTGAACCCACAGGCCAGCCAGGGGACGGTGAGAAGTAAGAGAAGTCCCGTTGCCAGTCGCCGCATGTGGCAAGGCTAGAAGGCGACGCGAACGGCGCCAACGGGTGTTGTTAAGAGTCAGCGGCGGCTCAAGGCCGTCCGGGACCGCGGCGCAACCGCCCCGGCTCCTCTACCAGTAGCGCGTCTCTCGCCAGGGGTCAGCGTCGTCGTGATAACCGCGCTGTTCCCAGAAGCCAAGACGGTTCTTGGGCATGAACTCGAGACCACGCAACCACTTGGCCGACTTCCAGAAGTACTTCTTGGGGACGAAGAGTCGCAGCGGAAAGCCATGCTCGGTTGTGAGGTCGGCACCATTCCAGCCGTGGCAGAGAAGGACGTCGTCCGCGCTGAAGATGCCGAGAGGCAGGCTCGTCGTGTAGCCGTACTCGCAGTGGGCCATCACGTACTCGGCCGACTCCATCGGCCTCACCCTGTCGAGGATCTCCCGGATGGGGATGCCGGTCCACTTGTCGTCCAGCCGCGACCAACCGGTGACGCAGTGGATGTCCTCCTGGTGGACGACGGCGGGCAGGGCGCGCAACTCGTCGTAGGAGAGGCTCAGCGGCGACTCGACCTCGCCGAAGACCTTGAACGTCCACGTCGTGAGGTCCGTCTTTGGCACCGGACCGAAATGCAGGAGGGGCCACTTGTCCGGCGCCGTCAGCGTCTGGCCCGGCGGCACTCGCTTGGGATCGACGCCCTCCGGGCTTCGGTTGCGGCTGAAGAGTCCCACTCTGCGCCGAGTATACGAAGGGCCGGTCAGGGCCCTGCCACTGAGAACTGCCAGGCCGCCTGCAGGTGCTGCGTCCCCGCGAGCCCGCTGATCTGGACCCTGTACCGACCCGGTTTTAGTGGAACCAGGGGAACGAGGGCAAACTGGTTTGGCCTGAGGTCGCTGTCGGCACCCGCCACAACCGCGTAGAAGGGCACAGCCGTACCGCCGGGGTCGACGATGCCGGCCTCAGTCACGTGGAGGACATAACCCGCTCCGACGGAGAGGGTGATCGGATAGCCGACTGGGTAAACAGTCCCCGTCGGAAGGGGCTCGGGCACCTCCCCGCCGACGATGAGGGACGGCACCGACGATTGGTCCGGCGCCGGGTAAAGAACGGGCTCACTCTTGCCAGGCCTGTCGAGGCCGACCTCCAGGACCTGGATCGCGAGGGCTCCGACCTGCGCCTCTCCATAGCCCGCCCCGACGGACTCGGCATCAAGGATCGGGAACCGGTGATAAACAGTGTCCATCCAGCGCTGGACGGCTGACGTGGCCGAGTAGGTGTGCGCGATGTCCTCCACCGTGCGGTCTCCCCGGTAACCGAAATGGGCAGCGCGTTCGCTGGATCTGGCACCGGTGAACGCCGGCAGAGTCGGCGACTCCGTATGCACTGCCACACCCTGTTCGGACGCCTGGCCGAAGTTGAACAGCCAGTAATACGCGTGGGCCAGTGCCGCGTCGTCGAGTCCGGCATCCTCGGGCACCCCGCCGAGCTGCCCCACCTTCCGATAGTCGCCAACTGCCGCGATCGCCGTCTTGCGCGCCCCGACAAGCGAGGCCGGCAGGGCTTGGACGAGATCGCCAAGCTCCGCCACCGGGTCCGTATTCAAAACCAGCAGGTCGAGCTCGCGGAGGTAGAGGTACACGTCGGCGGAGCGCGAGTTCACCTTCAGCGAAGCCAGCAGGAGGTCGTGCGCGCCGTGAAAATCGCGGTTCGCGGCGACGTCCACCTCGGCGAGCCCGAGGGCAGCCGCGGGTGCGCTCGGCCGGACCCTCAACGCCCCCCCGTAGAGCCGCACGGCGCCCGGGGAGTCACCCTGCAGGAAAGCCGAGTTCGCGAGCGCGACAAGCACGAGGTAGTCGTGCGGATGCGCCTTCTCGATCCTGGCCGTGATGGCGGCGCCCTGGTCGCTGCGACCGTTGGCATAGTCGAAGCGTGCGAGCTCGAGTTGGCGCTCGGGGAATTCAGGCTGTGCTCGGAGAGAGAGCTGGAGGTGGTTGAACTCCTCCAGGGGGTCGCCCTTGGAACGGAAGTAGTTGGCCCAGTCGCGCTCGACCTCGGCTACTGCGTAAGAGTCATGGGCAGTCGCCTGGGCGATGACGAGCTGCCGGCGGGCGAGGTCGAACTGCCCCGCGTCGGCGAGCGCCTCTGCATAGAAGGCCCGCGCGGAAGGTTCGACGGGCCTTGCCGCGATCGCCATCGCCCCCGCCTCAACTGCGGCGGGCACCTCCGCGGCCCAGTCCTCGGCCCGCGTCAGCCGCCCTAGGCTGTAGGAGTCATTGCCGCCGCCCGCCCTTGCCATCGCCAGGGCCTCCTGGAAGCGGTTGGTGTAGTCGAGAAGCAGCGAGTAATGAACCTGCGCGCCGGGTGTCCCGCTCGCGATGAGCGCCCGGTAGGCGCCTTCGGCCCCGTCGTAGTCGCCCTTGAAGAACTTCGCGTCGGCCGTGGCAAGCGGGCCCGTCGCCGCGGGCCGGGGTGATGTCGCCGGGCCCTGGCAGGCCGAGAGGACGACGAAGGCAACGATCGCGATTGGGAGCCAGAGGGCTCTTGGCAGGGGCATCTGGGGGGATCGTACCCCGTTCAATTTCGGCACTTCCGGGTGGTCGATTGGGCCGCCGGTATACTGCCTGCGGGGCGATAGCTCAGCTGGGAGAGCGCCTCCCTCGCACGGAGGAGGTCGTGGGTTCGAATCCCATTCGCTCCACCAAAAAGCTCTCAAGTTTCACCGTTAGTTGCACCGCTGGGTGCGATCCCACCAAAAAAGAACAGGCGCCTTGGGGGGCGCCTGTCCTAAAAGGGGGAGGGATGGTGGAATTCGGCTGGGGAGTTACTTGCGGTCCTGGCCCCCGTGATCAGCGCCGTGATCACCGCCGCCCACGCGATGCTCGTCACCGACCTTGTTCTTGTCGTTCTTGTCGTCGTCCTTGTCGTCTTCCTTCTCGGCGCTCTTGACCACCGCTGTCACGGTCGGAGCACCTCCGACGGTGGCCGGGGCCTGAACTTTGGCCGCGATCGTGTAGACCTGGGTCGGTGCGGTCGTGCTGGTGCTCGTGAAGGTCGCGGCCACCTTGCCATCCTCACCGTCGACGGAGAGAGAGGCGGTGAATTTTGTTTCGACACCGCTCACAGACGCCGAGACGATCTGGTTGGTGGCCGGGTCAACCGTGAAAACGAGGCTGCCGACACCGGGCAGGGTCAACGTCCAGGCCCCGCCGGCGGTCGTGGGCGCCGTGATCGCCGGAGTGCAGGGGGTCGTCAGCGGTAGCGTGGTGCCGCAGCTCGCAAGCGGAGTCGGTGTCGACCCGGTTGTCGAGGTGCCCGTGGCAGCGGCAGGCGCGGCGAGGACGACGGCCAGGGTGGTGGCGGCGACCAGGCCGAGGACGCGCAGAAGCGCGGTCCGCGAGACCCTGGCGAGTTCTAATTTCCGACGTATCGCGTCCATGAGTTGTTCCTCCGAGGATTGATTCCGGTGGCCTGTTGGCCGGTGCCGGGAGATGAATGACTGCAGGGAGGAGTTTCTCCAGTGAGGCTCCTGGTTCCTATCGGCCGGCGGGGGGACAATGGTCCTACGACCTCGCCGGTCAACCCGCGGGGTTAGCCTTATCGGCGCTGATGAATTTCCTGCGACGCCCCGGGCTGAGTTCGGCGGCGACGGCGGCGGTGCTGCAGTTCGGCCTCGCGGCGCTGCTGGCGGCGGCGGCGATCACGGCTGGCGCTTATTGGGTGGTCAGCCGTAACGCAATCGCAGAGGCGACCCGCAACGCCCAGGAGGTCGCTGCGATCGACGGACGGGGAATTGTCGAACCCGGGCTGACCACGGGGGTCACCACGGGAGATTCGACAGCGACCACCACCTTCGACAGGTTGATCAGGATGCGCGTGCTCAGTGCCCGCGTGGTGCGCGTGAAACTGCTCGCCGCGGATGGCTCGGTCGTCTATTCCGATGCTCCGCAACTCGTCGGAA
>JAYUBK010000188.1:0-1533 GCA_043740835.1 Chloroflexota bacterium | reverse complement strand
GCACGGTATAATCCCCGTTCGTGCCCAAGCAGGAAGGAGCTCCCACGGCCATCGTCGCGGTCGGTGGAGGCAAGCAGTACAGAGTCGCAGCCGGCGATCGCATCCTGGTCGACCGCATCGACGCGGCGGCGGGTGCTGAGCTGAAGCTCGACAAGGTGCTCCTGCTGATCGACGGCGACGAGTTCATCGTCGGCACCCCGTTGATCAAGGATCAGGTCGTGACCGCGAAGGTCATAAACCACCCTCGAGGCCCCAAGATCGACATGATTCGCTACAAGTCGAAGAAGCATGTTCGCGTCCATCGCGGCGCCCGCGCCGACCTCACCGCCATTGAGATCCTGACCGTCGGCGGCAAGGGCAGGGGCGATCACAAGGACAAGGCTGACAAGCCCGCCAAGTCCGAAAAGCCAAAGGCGGCCGTCGCCGAAAAGGAGACGACCGATGGCGCATAAGAAAGGCGGCGGATCCTCTCGCAACGGCCGCGATTCGAATGCGCAGAACATGGGCGTCAAGGTTTACGGGGGCCAGCTCGTCACCGCGGGCTCGATCCTCGTCCGCCAGCGCGGCACCACGATTCTTCCTGGCCGCGGCGTCGGCGAGGGCCGCGACCACACTCTCTTCGCCCTCACTGCGGGCCAGGTCATGTACCAGCGCTCGGGTAAGGACCGAAAGCGTGCGACAGTCCAGCCGATCGAAGACATCCAGCCGGCCGAGGCTGCAACAGCGGCGACGGGCTAAAGCCCTACCCTGCCCGTCGTGGGGCCCCGGCTGACATGTCACTCGTAGATCGCGCCATCCTGCGTGTCCATGCGGGCCGCGGGGCCCGCGGTGCGGCAACCTTCATGGCCCAGCCATTCGAGCCCCACGGTGGCCCCGACGGAGGTGATGGAGGCAGCGGAGGCTCCGTGATCCTGAAGGCCCAGGAGTCGGTCCCCGGTCTGGTCGACTTCCTGCGCGGCCAGGTCCGCCGAGCACCGGACGGCACACCCGGCGCCGGCGGCCGCAAGAGCGGGCGCAAGGGAGTGGACGTCACGGTGCTGGTGCCGGTGGGTACCGTCGTCTTCGATGATGACAGTGGCGAACTGATGGCCGACCTCGCGGAGCCGGGCGCCACCGCGGTCGTCGCCGCCGGCGGCACCGGGGGCGGAGGCAACATGCGGAGGTCCAGCTCCGTGAACCGGACGCCGACGATCGCCGGTCCGGGCGAGGCCGGCGAGGAGCGGACCCTCCGCCTTGAACTTCGCCTCAGGTCCGACGTGGCCATCGTCGGCCCCGCCAACGCCGGGCGGTCGACGCTTCTCAGCGCCTTGACCAACGCCAGGCCGAAGATCGCGGCTTACCCATTCACGACAACCGAGCCGGAGCCGGGGGTGGCGTTCCTCGGTGATGACGAGCCAGTCACGCTGCTCGAGATCCCCGCCGGCGAGCGCTTTCTCGGTCACCTCGCCCGAGCTCGAACCGTTCTCCTCGCGGTGGACGGATCCCAACCCTCGCCGGCGGGTCAACTGAAGGAGCTTCGGGCGCTCGTCGCCA
>JAYUBK010000187.1:0-1539 GCA_043740835.1 Chloroflexota bacterium | reverse complement strand
GTGCGCGCCATGATCGCGTCACACCCGGCAAGGTGCGGCGCCAGCGCCGCCAGGGAGTCGGCCTCGGCCACGACAACCTCGGCCGACTCCCGCAGGAGATGCTCCCCGTCGGGGTGATACAAGTGATTGACGAGGAGTATCCGCGGCATCTCCTACCTCTACGCCGTCGGCTGGGACTCGGGCATCTCCACGGCGCGTACGTCCGAGAAGAGGCGGTCGTACTTCAGCTTCTCGTGAACCTCGACGGGGGACTCGCCTCTGTCGACGGCGGCCTTGACGCGGTTTTCCATCTCGCGGAAGAACTTTGCCATTTTGAGGGCCTCCTCCAGCCGATCGGCCGGGATGACGACGACGCCGTTTACGTCGGCCATCACGATGTCGCCAGGGTTGACGTTCACGCCGCCGATCCGGATCGGGACCTGGTAGCCGACGAACCCGGTTCGGTCCCGGACTGAGGTGGTGACGGCGCCCCGTCCATAGATCGGGAAGTTATCCTGCTGCATCCCATCCACGTCGCGTGACGCGCCGTCGGTTATGCACCCGACGATGCCCTGCTTCTGCGCGCAGTAGGCGGCGATGCTGCCGAAGGTGTTGATGTCGGTGCGGCCGTCGTTGTCAAACACGATGACGTCACCGGGCTCACCGACGGCGATGCCCTCCAGAGTCCCGATGACGGTTGAGTACTTCGCCTGGGGGTGCAGCTTCATGGTCAGCGCGCGGCCGACGAGGGTCGGTGCGCCGGGCCAGAGCGGGACGATTCCGTGGACCTGGCCCTGGAGGCCCATGGAGTCCAGCGCGTCGGAGATGTCGCAGGTGTTGATGTCCTTGAAGCGCTCGAGCATTGAAGCGTTTTTCCTCCCGGTAACAAAAGAAGTGTCTTGACACTCAGTCACAGCACGGCGTTAACTTTGGCAGAAATGTATGCCGGTATACCAAATCTCCGGGGTTCAACTTCGTTTCAGGAAGCCGGTTGAAGATCAAACGGCAGTCTGCGGCCGACGCCATCGCGCAGATCCTTCGCTCGGAGATAATGAGCGGCGCCCTCCCCCCCCGCGAACGGCTGGTGGAGGCGGAGCTCGCCGAACGCCTCGAGATCAGCCGGACACCGCTGCGTGAGGCTCTCCAGCAGCTCGAGTCGGAGGGTTTCGCCGAGCGACTTCCCGGGGGCGGTCTTGTCGTCACCGACCTCGATCCGACCGACCTCGAGGACCTGCTCTGGCTGCGATCGGTGCTGGAGAGCGAGCTGACGGCCGAGGTCGCGCGCACCGCGACCAAAGCCGATGTCGAGGAGCTCTACGAGATCGTCAGCCGGATGGAGGCGGTCAGCGAGCACCCTGGCCACTTCATCGAGCTGGGCCGCGATTTCCACGACGGGCTGGCGGCAATATTCGGCAACAACCGGTGCCGCACCGTCCTCCGGCAGGTCCGCCATCACGTTGATCGCTACTGGGCTCTGACGAGTGCCCGCCAGCCGGATCGCGCCCAACAGGCATCGGCGGAGCATCGGAGCATCCTCGCCGCCATCCGGGCGCGCGACAG
>JAYUBK010000186.1:0-1546 GCA_043740835.1 Chloroflexota bacterium | reverse complement strand
GAACGAGGGTGAGTCCGAGGACAGTCCCGACGACCGGTGGGAAGTCGGCCAGGAGGAGCGTACGGAAGTCGTCGTAGGCCGGCGCCTCGCCGCCGAGCCTCACCCTGGTCCCCGCCGGCCAGGGCGCCTGCCGAAGGCGGGAGATGAGCTCGCGGGTCGCGTGCGCGTTGTCGCCGCCCGGCGGCTGCACCTCGAGTACGGCAGCATCGCCCGCGCGGTAGGACGAGACCTGGGCGGCTGTGACATTGGCGGGACCCACGACCGCCGCAGACCCGGCGATCGTGACCAGGCGTTGCTCCACGGCGGCCAGCGACACGTCGTCGACACCTTGGGCAAGGACCAGGATCGGATAGTGGACGGGGAATCCGAGATCCTGCTGGGCCAGCCGCTCGGCGACCCGCGAAGGGTCTGCGGGAGGCAGGCTTTCGGCGCCGACCACGCCCGGGTCGATGTTCCGAGCCGGCCAGGCGAGCAGTCCCACCACCAGGGCGGCGAGGGCGATGAACACCCAGGGGCGCTTCATGACCCCAGTTGCCAGGCCGTGCCAGAAGCCCGCGGTCGTGCGGCCCCGGACGAAGGGCAGCCGGAGGCGATCGACGTGGTGGCCGAACACCGCCAGCAGGGCCGGGATCAGGGTCATTGAGGCAACGATCGAAGCGGCGACGACCATCACCCCGCCGATTCCCATCGACCAGACGACATTCAGGTGCGACATCGTCAGGGCGCCGAATCCGATCATCACGGTCCCGCCGCTGACAAGTGTCGCCATGCCCGCGGTCCCGACCGTCCGGGAGACGGCATCCTCGACGCTCCTGCCGGCCCGGGTCTCCTCTCGGAACCGGTTGACGAGCAGCAGCGAGTAATCGATACCGAGGCCGAGGCCGACCACCGAAGTGACGTTGAGGGCGAAAACGGAGACTGTGTGAACGCGCGTGAGGATTCCGAGGAAGGCGATTGCAACGAGCACGGTGCCGGCGCCGGTGATGACGGGCAGGCCGGCGGCGACAAGGCCCCCGAAAACGATCAGCAGCAGCAGCAGGGCGATCGGGAGGGAGATCCGCTCGCTCGACCGCAGGTCCTCCTCCGAAGCGCGGAGGAATGTGTCATAGACAACTGCCGGGCCGCCCAGGTACGACTTGGCAGGCCCTGCGTGGCGGACGAGGTGAGCCGCGCGGGCGAGGTCTACGAACCTGTCCGGCGTTTCTCCGGACTGGACGACGAGGGCAGTCACGCGGAGATCGCTTGACGGAAGGGGTCCGAGCAACCGGTGGGAGTGACCGGCGGCCAACCGTTCGAGGTCCTCACGCCAGGCAGCGATCTCGGCCCGATAGGCTGGATCCGTGACAGGGACCGAGTCGGACTGGAAGACGACGTAGGCCGCGCCGACCGCCCGCGAGGGGAAGAGGCGGTTCAGGGAGTCGGCGACCCGGCTCGCCTCAGTGTCCGCGGTGAAACCGCTCGGCGACAGGAGCCGGGGTGTCTGGGCGGACAGGATTCCGAACAAGATCGCCGCCAGCAACCAGCCTCCGAGGACCCAGCGATGGCG